>JAQUAH010000163.1 GCA_028687345.1 Candidatus Omnitrophota bacterium
TCTCCTGCCAAAGAAAGAATATCTTCTTTCTTTTCTATAGAGATTACCTGGGCCTGTGCAGAAATGCGACGCATCAGGCCTTTAAGGACTCTGCCAGGACCAAATTCCATGAAATTCAATATCCCTTTAGATAATATGAATTTCATGGAATCGTCCCATTTTACTGAAGAATACATCTGATAAATTAAATTTTCTCTTATTTGAGCGATTTGATATTCAGGCTCGGCTGTATAATTGCTTACTACAGGTGTAAGCGGTGCGGATATGCTGAAATTATCTAAAGCCTCTTTTAACTCGCCTGAGGCTTCAAGCATCAATGAGGAATGGAACCCTCCGCTTACTTCTAATTCAATCACCCTCTTGGCGCCTGCCTCAAGGCAAAAATTGGCGGCCTTATCCACTGATTCTGCCTTGCCCGATATAACCAGCTGGCTTGGCGCGTTGATGTTAGCGATTTCGGCTCCGGTTTTTAAGCAAATGTCTTTTACCTGTTCGAAAGGTAAACCTAAAACCGCAGCCATTTTTCCGGGGTATCTGCGTGCCGCCTCATCCATTATCTCTGCCCTTTTCTTTACCAGCTTTAATCCATCTTCAAAAGTCAAGCTGCCTGCTGCGATTAAAGCGCTATATTCGCCTAGGCTTAACCCTGCAAGAAAACTTGGGACCGCACCTGATATTCTCTTAAACGCCTCCAAAGCAGCAATGCTTACAGTTAAAATTGCCGGCTGGGATATAACAGTACCCTTTAGCATTTCCGGCGAACCGGCGAAACAAAGCCCGGAAAGAGAAAACCCTAACACCTTATCTGCTTTATCAAAGACCGCTTTACTTTCAGGGAAGGCATCATAGAGCTCCTTACCCATACCTATATATTGACTACCCTGGCCTGCAAACAGGAAAGCGACCTGATCTTTCACCATTTAATGACACAGGCACCCCAAACCAAACCCGCCCCAAAGGCATCCAAGAGAACAATATCCCCTTTTTGTATCCTTCCCTCTTTAACCGCTTCGCACAATGCCGTAACCGTAGAGGCAGAAGACATATTGCCGTATCTGTCTATGTTAAGATAAATCTTTTCTTTTGGCAGCCCCAATTTCTTGGCCATGGCCATGATAATGCGCATGTTCGCCTGGTGCGGAATAACCAAATCTATATCCTTGCATTCTAGGTTCGCAGCTTTAAGGGCAGTCTGGGCAGCGCTAGCCATAATTGTCACCGCTAATTTAAACAATTCATTGCCTTGCATTTTTATATAATGCATGCGGTGGCTCATAGATTCGCGGCTAACCGGATTTCTTGAGCCGCCGCCGGGAATAAACAAAAGGCCGGTTTTTGAGCCATCGGTGCCAAGGTAGGTAGAAAGAATTCCCCCTGATTTAACTTCAGATAAGACCGCAGCACCGGCTCCGTCTCCGAATAAAACACAGGTGTTCCTATCCTGCCAGTCAGTTACGGAAGATAAAACTTCTGCCCCTATTACCAGGGCATTTCTATAATTTCCTCTGGCAATGAACTGCTGGGCAATTGTCAGCGCATAGAGAAACCCGGCGCAGGCAGCAGAGATATCAAAAGAAACTGCATTCTTTGCCCCCAGCTTTTCCTGCACGAAACAGGCAGTAGCGGGAAACGGCATATCCGGGGTTATAGTTGCCACGATAATCAAATCTATGTCAAGCGGCTTTAACTTGGCATCCTTTAAAGCCTCCTCGGCTGCCTTTACTGCCAAATCAGATGTGGCCTCTCCCTTTGCTACCAGGCGTCTTTTCTTTATACCTGTGCGGGTAGTTATCCATTCATCAGAGGTATCCACCATCTTTTCCAAATCAGCGTTTGTAAGAACCTTTTTTGGCAAAAACTTCCCTAGCCCTATTATGCCTATTTTTTTCATACCTATTCTCTACTTGATATTGCCTCTAAAATCTTTTCGTTGAATTTACGTTCTACCTCTTCTTTGGCAACCCTGATGGCATTTTTTATAGCTCTGGCATTTGAGCGGCCATGGCCGATAATCACCACGCCGTTTACGCCCAATAACGGAGCGCCGCCATATTCCGCATAATCCATTTCTTTCTTAAAGCGCTGGAAACTAGACTTCAAAAAAACCAATCCTATTTTGCTAAAGGGATTACTTAAGAGGTGTTTCTTTAAGAAAGCTTGCATGGTTTCCGCAACAGACTCTGTAACTTTTAAAGCTACATTACCCACAAATCCATCGCAGAGAATAATGTCGCTTTTACCCGAGAACAGATCTTTGCCTTCTACATTGCCAATAAAATTGAGTTTGCTTTTTTCCAAGAGCTCCCGCGTTTCCTTGATTACCTCCGTCCCCTTGCTCTCTTCTTCTCCGATATTCAGAATTCCTACAGAAGGATTTGGCTTATTCAAAATATAACGAAAGTATACGTCAGCCATAATTCCGTATTGAAACAACTGTATGGGCTTAGCATTGATATTAGCCCCTACATCAATAATTAAAGATATGCCTTTTAGCGTGGGGGTAATAATAGCGATGCCCGCGCGTTCAATACCCGGCAACATACCTAACCCTA
>JAQUAH010000057.1 GCA_028687345.1 Candidatus Omnitrophota bacterium
TTCCTTACTCCTTTATATCTTATTGTAATCCAATGGGTTATAAAAAAATACTTTGAAAGGTTAACTAGAGGTAATGAAAAATTCTACACTATCATTAATATTTTGTCAATAATTATTTTTGTAAGGAGACTCCTTCATAATCCTGTAAAAATGAAGGAATCTCCTCTCTTGAAACTGCTCCCAACCGTACGCATGCAATTGCTAAGGTTTAAATTCTGTCCAGATACCATCCTGGTCAAGAGTTATCAAGCTGCCTTCATGGGGCCCACCCAACCTTTCAGCTTTGGCAGTAAATGTTTCTTTATCAGCTTCAATTACAGAAAATTCCCAATACGGATTAGTAACGTCTATATCTTTCATTTCAACATAATCTCCCAGGGCAGCATGCAGGCCGCCTACTCCGGCATTTACATATGCGTCTTTCTCACTGCGATAAAGTTTTTCTGCCTGGGCAATTATACCCAGATTATGTTTTGCCTTTCCGATCTGGGACCTTTCTACTGCCTTTAGATACTGCGGCACGGCTAAGGTAGCTAATACCCCAATGACAATTACTACTATAATTAACTCGATTAGCGTAAACCCTTTTTTCATTTTATCCTCCTTTAATGAGCGCATAACTTACGCAGGCACGTTAGTGCGGCGTAAGTTATCTGCGCGAATGACCCCCATCGTATAGTTTCTCTTTTCACCTCCTTTTTTCGCGAATTTTCTATTAACACTCCAACATATATGATTGTTGGGTGTGCCCTTGCTGGGCAATACCCCAACATATCGGATTGTTGGGTGTGCCCTTGCTGGGCATAAAAAGACCCTCTTTAATAAAAAAGAGGGCTCCTAAATTGTTTATAAATATACCTCGTTTAAATTGAGTTCTGTTTATCGTGCTTCTATGGGTTATTAAATTAGTGCTGAGGAAGGATTGTGGAATGGCAAGGCTTAAATATAAACCCGGAGGGCCCTGCGGGTTTATCGGCGAAAGCTTGGCCTCGCTTTGAGAAAAGAAGGTATCGCCTTTCCTTCTTCTGCCATAAACCAAATGGTCTGCTATTTTGGGCATTATGGCTTTCTTGGGAATATAATAATTAATCAAATAATGCGGATAATAATCATGTTCAGTGAAGGCATAGCGGCTAAATAATAAAATCAAAGCTCTTTTATTGCTTATATCCAGGCAAAAAATATTTTTAGGATTTAAGTAGGTTGTAGAATTTACCTGGTTGTTTTGTAAGGCCATATCTCTTGTAGGAGATGAGCGAAAAGGCAAGCTAATCTCTGTAGTGCACAGCACTATCAGGGTAATGAGTAATTTTCTTTTGTAAACAGGCAGCGAAGCGCTGGCTAAATTTTTTAAACAGATTTGAACAAGCTTTCAAGGATAATTAAACATGGTAGTCTCTTATCAACAAAAAACCCCAAGGCAACTGCTCTAAAGCTCACCTTAGGGATTATTAGCTTTTCTCTCTTTTGGCAACCCCTCTTCCCTTTTAACACTTTAGGACAGGTGGCTTTGCGTCCCAAGGTTTCCCCTGGTTTGCCTTTATCAATGAGAATTCTAATAAAAATATATAATACTCAAATGTAATGTCAAGGGGGTTGGGCTGTTTCTTTGAAAACGTTTTCCTCTCCCTGTATAAAAAAAGGGCGAAGTTTCCTTCGCCCTTTTTACCTACATACTAACTATTATCTACTATCTGCTGAATTTAATACATTCCTCCCATCCCGCCTCCTGGAGGCATAGGTGGCATTTTTTCTTCCTTTTCCGGTTTTTCTGCTATCAGTGTTTCCGTAGTCAACAATAATGCAGCAATACTAGAGGCATTCTGCAGGGCAGAACGGGTCACCTTTGTGGGATCAATCACGCCTGCTTCAATCATATCCACGTAAGCATCTTGATTTACATCATAACCTATGTTTGTTTTCTCCTGCTTAATCCGCTGGGCTACTACTGAGCCCTCAAGGCCTGCATTCTCCGCAATCTGCCTTAGCGGCTCTTCTATTGCGCGCTTGACGATATTGACTCCGATTTTCTCATCACCTTCTAATTTAAGTTTCTCCAGCGCTGGTATTGTGCGGACTAAAGCCACTCCGCCGCCTGGGACAATTCCCTCTTGGCTAGCTGCGCGGGTTGCATGAAGGGCATCTTCTACCCTGGCTTTTTTCTCTTTCATTTCTGTTTCTGTGGCTGCTCCCACATTAATCACCGCTACTCCGCCTGCAAGCTTTGCCAGGCGCTCCTGGAGCTTTTCTTTATCGTAATCCGAATCTGTCTCGTCAACCTGTTTTTTAATCTGGGCAATCCTTGCGTTAATTGCCTGTGTTTTACCCGCTCCTTCTACGATAGTAGTATTTTCCTTGTCCACTTTAACTCTCTTTGCCCGGCCCAAATCATCAACATCCACATTCTCTAACTTTATACCTAAATCTTCTGTCAGGGCCTTGCCGCTTGTAAGAATCGCAATATCTTCCAGCATGGCCTTGCGCCTGTCTCCGTAACCCGGAGCTTTTACCGCGCAGGCAACGAATGTCCCGCGGATCTTATTAACCACTAAGGTAGCCAGGGCTTCGCCTTCAACTTCTTCAGCAATAATTAGAAGCGGTTTTCCTGTGCGGGCTATTTTTTCCAAAAGTGGCAGTATGTCTTTTATTGAGGAAATCTTTTTCTCGTAAATAAGGATGTAAGGGTCTTCAAGAAGTACTTCCATGCGCTCCGCATCAGTCACAAAATACGGCGAAAGGTAACCCTGGTCAAATTGCATACCTTCTACCACATCCAGGGTTGTTGCGGTTGACTTTGCCTCTTCTACGGTAATTACGCCGTCTTTTCCGACTTTATCCATGGCTTCGGCGATTAACTCACCGATAGTTGTATCGGAGTTAGCTGCAATCGAGGCAACCTGCGCCACCTCTTTCTTGTCCTTTATGGGAGTAGAAAGCTTGCTTAATTCCTCCACTACTTTTTCTACTGCCTTTTCAATACCGCGCTTTAATGCCATGGGATTTGCCCCGGCCGTAACATTCTTGAGGCCTTCGCGATAAACCGCTTCTGCTAAAATAGTAGCTGTAGTTGTGCCATCTCCTGCTATGTCTGAAGTCTTTTCAGCTACTTCTTTTACCATCTGGGCGCCCATATTTTCAAACGGGTCTTCCAGGTCTATCTCTTTTGCTACGGTTACGCCGTCTTTGGTAATGGTCGGTGAGCCGAATTTTTTATCAATCACCACATTGCGGCCCTTTGGCCCCAAGGTAACCTTTACCGCTGCCGATAATTGCTCAACTCCACTTAAAATCTTTCGACGAGCCGCGTCGCTATACAATAAATCTTTTGCCATTGAACTTGCCTCCTTTAATAATACTTATTTAATAATCGCCAGGATATCTTCCTCGCGCATAATCAATAATTCCTCACCCTCTTTTGTAGTAATCTCATTACCGGAATATTTCCCATACAACACCTTATCTCCTACTTTGACTTCTAATGACTGAACGGCGCCGCTATCTAAAATTTTACCCTTGCCTGCTGCCACTACCTTTCCTTCCTGCGGCTTTTCTTTGGCTGTATCCGGCAATACTATCCCGCCCTTTGTCTTGGATTCCGCCTCCAGCGGCTTAATTACCACACGGTCGCCTAATGGTTGTATATTCATACCTTCTCCTCCTTCAATGAGCCCGCAACTTACGCAATGAATGTCCGCCACAAAGCGTTGGCGGATCCGCCAATCTTTTTGGCGGAAACATAAGCTGCCTGGGCGAATTGATCCCGCCTAAGGCGGGATAAGTTTAGCACTCTACTTTTCAGAGTGCTAATTATAATTAAAAAAAAATTCTTGTCAAGAGTTTTTTTAGAAAAATAAATTGACAAATCTTCTAAACTTGTTATAACCTAAAGGTTAGAGCTTAAAGATATTCTCAAAAAATGAAAAATATAACCTTTTTACTGATTATTGCTTTTATTTTCATGGTTCCTTCTTTGTCTTTAGCCCAGCAAAGTTCTGACCGTCAGGAACAAAACAAGGAAACTAAAATCGAGGAATCCCAGGATCAAATCAAACGGCCCCAGACCGCTAAAGAACTTATCGAGTATTTAAAACAGCGCGCGTTGCTAAAAGTTAAAGCCAAGAGGAGAGAAAGGCTCTTAAAGATACGGCTCTCTGCAAGCGTCTCTTACGGATTTGATACAAATGTCCCCCAGGATTCCAGCACCAAAGGCGACTACTTTGAAGAAAATTATTTTAATTTTTCCTGGCAACCTACCTTTAACAAATATTTCGGCCTGAAAACCGGATATTGGCTGCTAAACGACAACTATCAGGAACAGACGGATTTTAACTTCCTTGATCATGCCTTAAATTTTAGTCTAGTGTTTACGCCTTTTGAAACAGGCAGGGTTAAGCTTGAGCCAGGTATTGAGCATGAATGGGTTTGGTGCGAAAAGAGCAGCGAATCAAATTATGTCAATCAAAAATACTTTTTTAAATTCAGGCAATATCTGGGAAAAGAGTGGGACTGGAATTATGGAGCAGGGTATGAATATGCGGATAAGATATTTGATGAAAGAAAGGCGAGGGACGCGGACAATACGGATACCCAGTCTAACCGCCATGATACGCGGCACACCGCCGATATATATGTGACAAAGTATTGGGGAAAGTTCAATTTTACTATCCGGGGAAGGGCCTATGTTAATTACTCAAATGAACAGTATCTGGAATATTATGATTATTATTCTTATCGCCCCTCAATAACCATAGGCCGCACCTTTTTAAAAGATGACAACCTCTATATAGCCTTTAATCCCAGCTTTGAACGTAAAAACTATATGCACCGCACCGCAATAAACACCGCCCGTTTTGATAATATTACTTCCTGGGCAGCCTCTCTTTATTATACCTTTAAAAAACCTTATACCCTGACCTACCAATTTGTCTACAGAAAGCTGGGCTCAAATGAAGACACTGCAAGATATAAAAGTATTATTAATTTGATGGGGATTAGCGTAGATTTTTAGAAAGATTTATTTCTTGGGATTGCCTCCTTTTGGGGCAGGCGTTTGTGCTTCGCCACCGGTATTCGGATTTAACTCGGAGGCTCCTGTTGCCTCTCCTGTTGGCTTCTCAGCTTTAGGACTCTCAGCTACTACCGGCTCTTCTCTTGCCGCAGACACTGGAGATGCAACTCTTCGCAATGTTATTGCTTTTTCTTCAATCCCTATATTACTGGGCTTGACATAATCTGGCGTCGGTTTTTCAACAAGCCTCTCCCTGCCTTCATCTCTGGCTACTATTGCCTCTCTAATGCTATCCCTCTCTTTGGCGGAGAAATTTTTCTCCTTTTCCAGTATATTCGTTAATTCGTCGCGGAATTCTTTTGCTGCATTGGAGCCGCCAAATTTTTCTACCGCATTATATGCCTCATTATATGCCCTAATCATTTCCTCTGGTCTTTCGGCATAACCAACGCCTACCAGCCCGGACAAGATAACTCCTGCGCACAGCATCAATAACATCAAGTTCTTCATCTTTGGCCTCCTTTGCAATAAAAAACCCCAAATCCTATCCAGAAATGGGGTATATGCATACACCTTAGCAAAAAACCCATTCTTTTTTCTCGAATGGGCATAAAGCTTTCGGTGTAATCAAAGTTTCGGTAACTGGCTGCCATATCCCTTTGGAGGATTTAGGCCCTGATAGCTTTGTGCCCCATCCTTTCGGATAGTTTACCTTTATCGAACAATTAAATTCTCACAGAACAATTTATATTTACACTATAAATATATCATGTTTTTTACTCATTTTCAAGGATAAATCCTGTTTTTTACCCTATCCCAGTGAGTTATAAACAGAATCTATTTTTCTAAATAAAAATAGCGCTATATATAAAAGAATTATTAATTCCAGTGGAGTTAGCGTAGATTTTTAGAAAATTAGTTTACCTCTACTTGATCTGATGGTCCTAGGATGTATTCGTCATTCGATGGCGCAGTATTTATTGTTTCGCAAGGGGGTGATTTCCGGTCGTCGGCAATACCCTGCCTCGTATCAGCTGCCTGTTGCGATATTGCCTGTTTACTCTCCAATGTTTCTAATTTCTGAGCGGCTTTATCTGATGTTATGTTTTCTCTTGTTTCTAATACCCTTAAATTACTGACTTCTTCTCTAAATGCAGTTGCCAGTTCCGGGTTCTTTTCCTCCCATTCCCCGTATGTTTCCTTGATTAATTGTATAAGTTGTTCGCTTGAGCAATAAGCCGTGCCTGGCATGCTAAACAAAAAAATGCCCACTAAAAATAGAAATAGCACAATAATTCCTGCGCCTTTTATTCTGTTCATCTTCTCTCTCCTAAAATAAGTTTAACATATTTTCCGAAGATTGTCAATTCAGGCAGGAGGATCTAACTTCTTAAGAAACATGTAGTTATGATTAATCTCAGGGTTCTTGCAGGGGCGCTGAAGAAATGAATTTTTTGGGCTTTCTTTTAGAATTAAATAAACCCCAGTGAGGCTCAATAGCGGAATAATTTTTCCAGAATTGGTCAAATGCCTCGAAATAAACAAATGGGACGCCTGTTTTTTCCAAGTTTAAAAAAAATTCTTTTTGGTTTGCCTGCGTGGCCTTAGGCAAGCCTGCCGTAGGCCAGCCTGTCTCTTTAAATAATATCGGCCGGCCGTGGGAATGCTTACTTAAGCGCTGAAAGTGTTTTTCTATCCATTTTACCCCTTTTTTGGGATCTTTGATCTCGCTTAAAAAGGGGTGGATATTGGGAAGGATCCAATCCCCTACGGAAAGCACATTATCATTAGAATAGTCAGAAATCTGTTCGGTAGTGGTTACAGGTTTATTCGTCGCAATTCTTACATTCTCAATTACCGCTTTCAGTTTATCCAGGTCGTACCTGGAATTAAGGCCTTCATTACCTATACAATAACCGTCTACATATTCACTTGCCATCATAGCATTCATTATTTCTTCCCTGTTAAAGATATCCCAGACCCCCATAATCATCCCCGAAAACCCTATTTCGCAAGCAATCCTGGGAATATCTGCCAGGCTTCTAAGCGAGCCGTAGGTCACAATGCCCCTAAACCCGTATTTATAAAGCAGCGACAGGTCTTCTCTCAGAGAATCTTGCGAGGGGTAAATATCCCTGGTAGGGTCAAAATTACAAGGTGCATAGGCAACCCATTTGAGGTTCCTTATCTTTTCACTGAATTCTTCGCCAGAATCACAAAGTGCCTGATGGGTTAATAACGCTGCAAATAAAATTAAAAAAACTATGATTATTTTTAACTCATCCTTAAACCGCAACATATTTCCTGTTTTTCCTTTCCAGGCTCAAACACCCCCTACTTCAATGAATCTTAAATTAAAAAGATTTACCTAATTTTAACAATCTTTGTCTTGGGAGATTTAAAAACCGTCTCTCCCAGGCTTAGAATTTTATCTTCCTTCAAATCTTTATATTGCTTTTTTTCCAGGCTTCCTATAACAACGTACTCAACTCGATATTTTCTTAAAAGCTTTTTAGTGGATTCGAGGTCGCTTGACTCATATATGGTTTTTACTTCCTGGCATCTCTCTTCTACGTTTTCTTCACCCTTGCGCCACAGGGATTCATGAACAGGCCAATTTATAATGGTTTGAAGGCCGGTAGCCATGGAAATTCTTCCGTAGTTGCTAAAGTCATCACCGCTGGCTTCAAGTGCTACTCCCCGGCCAGATACATTCTTATTTAACCACTGAATAGCGTTAAAGTCATCGGGATTTATTTTTCTTAATAAAATCAGGGCATCGAGACCAAACCATTTTTTTGAAGACATGCTTTTGCCATAGAACGCCCCTATCCCATGGAATACCCAGAGTAAAGACATAAGGATAGGGAGAAAAAACAATACGCCAAGAACGCTTCGATAAATGGCGCCTTTCTTTTCCAGCAGAATTCTTATAATTATATATCCTATGGAAATATCAAACATAAGATGTGCCTGATAAACTAACTTGAACATTGTATTTGCCCGTTCCCAACCTTCTATATAAATATCTTTTATATAAACGAACTCTGGCACTATGATAAGTATTGCGGCAGAAAAGCAAAGAATTAAAACAAATACATCAGGCTTATTGAGACTGTTGATAAATCCTTTTGCCTTTAACCAGAAACCTTTTGTTTTCCGATTAAGAGACGCTTTAGAAATAAGAAAGGCTATAAAAATTATTAAAAAGAAAATTTGATATCCCCAAATTACCGATAATTTGTATAACGGCGTATGCTCATAAACAAAACCTATACCCTGGGCAAAAACTGTAAAATTTAAACTAAAGGGTAATGTAAATAAGAAAGATAAAAGCAAAATCTTTGCGGTTTCAATTAAGGTCATTAAAATGGAGCGCAGGCAAAAATCATAAGATATAATATTCCTATAAAGAATGGCTATACTTGTAACCAAAAAGTAAATGGGAAAATCCCAGCTATTGGTCATATAAAATATCGCCAGAAAAAAACCAAAGATTATACTGTCCAGAGATATTGTTTCCCATTGTATCTGGTTTTTCTTAGCATCTAATTTTTCAGCCGGCCTCATAATATAAGAAGCCAGAAATGCCAGCAAGGAAAGCACAAATGGAATATTCAAAAGATGCGCATGCAGATCAGCAACGACAAAAGTATATGCCGGGAATTCATATATCGTATGTTCGATGAAGTTACGCGCGGAATTCCAAACTAATAATTTATACTCCTGGTATTGCTTTAAAAAAATATTTATTTTATTTAGAAAGGGTATAAGATATGCAAAGAAAAAACAGTAGATATTGCTGGAAAAATTCAATAGCACTGCTGAGATTAATCCACTTATATAAATTGGAAAGGTGTGTAATTTTTGGGCCATAAAGAAAAAGGTTAAGTTTGCGCCGATAGAAAAGGCGAAGGAAAATGAAAAAGAAAAAATAACTGCCTGTATAATATTAAAGGCGATAGCCGGATTTGTGCCGGTTAATTTAATTAGAAATGAGCTGAAAAAGTGGCCGAAATAATAATAATTGATGCTTTTCCCTGCAAACCACATGTCGCTAGGAGGCATAAAATTGCTGCGTAAGATAGAATTTACAAACCCAAAATCCATAAATTTTTCTAGATATTTATCTATAACGGGGTTAAAACCCCGGATAAAAGCCCAAAAAACCAGCATAAACAAGAATATTGCCTCTTCATGGACAAAGATTTTTTGCTTTTCCTTCAGCAATAACTTAAGTTCGTTGAACCCGCTGGAGTTTAGAAAAATTATGGCACCGATACTGAATATACATAAAAGAATTGTTCCTCGAGAAAAAGGAAGGATTTTCAGGGAAGAAACTAACCAGACAAAATAAGAAGGTATAAGCAGCCCTATGGCTTTTGAAAACAGATATCCTCTATCAAAAAAAACCTTAAAAATCCTGGCCGTAAACGGTAAGAAAATCAGGCCGACTAAAAAAAGATAAGTCCACCACAGTAAAATGATTAAAAAATCATTTCCCAAAATAAACGTGGAGAAAAGACTTAAGGGCATCGAATATTTTTACAGGACAATTCCTTTACCTGGTCGTGATAAAAATATCTGCGCCTGCCAACATCAATAATGTTCATTCCGTTGCTGCTGATAAGGGCTGTTATTTTCTTAATTTTGCGGTTTTGGCGTAGATTTTTATCAAAAAATTTTATCATCATTATAAGCTTAAAGAGCTTAAAGGCTTTGTTTATTGCCTCCATCTTTATAACGGGGCTCTCTCCCCTCCTTATTTGGCAGTACTCTTCGGCGGTAAAAGGATGAGGAAATAGGCATTTTGAACAGTTGAGCCTCACCGGGCAGCTAAGACAACCCCTCTTTTTCTTCGTATCCTCAAAAAGTAATTTTAGATTCTTAAGTATATTTTCCCTCCTGTCTCCTATCTTGGCTATGGCCGGGCCGTCAAAACATGTCCTGATTGAGCCGCCTTTATCTATTATGGCCCTGGAAAGCATTGCGGAAGGACATTCACCTGAAGACCACCGGCATGCATCAAGAAAATCACATTCCGATTTT
>JAQUAH010000058.1 GCA_028687345.1 Candidatus Omnitrophota bacterium
AAAAAAGTGTATTCGGGAGCAAATCCTCAAAACGCAGGCAGCCAGCGTTGCATTTTTAGGTTCGGGAGATTTTCACCATCTGAGCTCAATCCTGATAAATCTCATTGAGCAACCCTTTTGCGCCGTTATTTTTGATTTCCATCCGGACTGGGATATTATGCCACCGCATCTGGGTTGCGGTTCGTGGGTCAATCAAATTTTAAAGAATAAAAAGGTCTTAAAATGCATCCTTGTTGGAGTATCATCTTCTGATATCTCTGCCTGGTCGATTCAAAGCGCTAATCTGTCTTCGCTCGAAGACAATAGGCTTGAGATATATCCCTATTCCCATCGTCCGTCTTTAGTTTTTCTTAAGAAAATCCCTGAGAATATCTCCGTGAAAGTAGAGCAGGGACTGCTATGGAGCAGGATTTATTGGAATGAATTAAAAGGCAAAGACTTAACAGGGGTTTTCTTAGCCGTTTTAAAGCGTTTGCCTGCAAAGCAGGTTTATATTTCAATAGATAAAGATTGCTTAAGGAGCGAGTACGCCTTAACTAATTGGGAAGAAGGGCTATTAACCCTGGAGGAACTACTGACTATCCTTAAATTAATAAAAGAGAACCTGGATATAGTGGGGATGGATATAACAGGAGATTATTCCAAAATTGATATTAGAGAGAAATTTAAGGCGGTCCTTTCAAGATTAGACCACCCTAAAAATATCGCTGCACAGAGATACTGCGAATCTTTTATTAATGCTACCAACGAATCCACGAATCTGAAAATCTTAGAACTCCTTAATTCATAGTGACATTTCAGCCTGTCGCATTCTTTATTATCTTAACTACTGACTTTAGGTCTTCTTTTGCCAGGAATGTACTTGTAGTTAAAGTAATTTGCCTTTGTGCTAAATATCGGGCATTCGGGCAATCCTCATCTTCAATAATATCTTTTAAGTATTCATAATCCTTAATCTGCGAGTTATAAATTCTAGATACTCCCAGCCCGGAATTTTTTAATAATTCTTGAGCCCTTTGAGCATTCTTTAGGCTGTCAAAGAGCAGGGTAAGATAGGGATAGGTGGCCCTGCTTTCAGGGGATTCTGTGATTATTTTGATACCCGGGATACCTCTCAACCCCTCTAAATAATCGTATGCTTTTTCTCTTTGTTTCTCAATCTCTCTCTCTAGGCCCAAAAAGCTAAGATGTCCGATTAAATTCCTCATCGCAGAGACTTCATGGAGGGGGAAGTCTATAGTAAAATATTCTGCCATTGCCCTTAAGGTTTCCTTCCGCCAACTCCAATAAATCTGCGGGAGTCTATAGACAAACCAGAAGAGAAACGGCCTATAGAAGAGCCAATACCCAAATAATTCCGACAGCCTCAAACTTTCAGAGAAGGGATTCTTCTTTACCAGCCGCTCCAATGTATTGTCAATTATTGCAAAATATTCTTTTTTTCCAGATACAATTAAGCCGCCCTCATAGATAGTCACACCCTTGCCGCGGCAAAGGCTAAAAAACGAAAAGTCTCCCAGTGTGCCTACTTTCTTTCCTTTATAAACTGCCCCTAATGATTGAGCACAGTCTTCAATGATAAATATTCTTTTTCTTTCACAGATTTGTTTTATAGTATCAAAATCTATTGGTATGCCTCCCAGGTGTATGGCCAGAATAGCTAAGATGTCATTTTCCTCTGAGCATATTTTTTCCAGTTTTTTTATATCAAAATTGAAATTATCTTTGTTTATATCGCAGACCCTTGCTTTAAAACCGGCCCTGTTTATTGCCAAAGGTAAAAGGGGGCAGACAAAGGAAGGTATAATTACAGTTCTTTTCGTAGAATTATTTTTTAAGCTCTCTAAGATAATATAAAATGCAGCAGTCCCTGAGCAAGTCAGCCGCGCATAAGAAACGCCGAGATAGCCCTTGAAGTCATTTTCTAATGTACCTTGCCGATTTTTTCTTGCCAAAATTGATAAAAGGTCTTTAAGGCGAAAGGGGAATCCTGCTGTGGGAGGGATTTCTTTAAATATGCTCATTTTGATGCAATCATTTTATGATAAAATACTATAAAATTCAACATTAAACCTAAGATGTAATATTTATTGATAAATGTGCCTGCTTAGATTATGATATATTTTGTTACAGAATGATGATGTAAGGATTAATCAGATATGTTTAAGAAAAGAATAACTATAAAAATACTATTATTCCTGGTTTTCTCTGATGTGCTGGAGACTTTTACGCAATTTTGCTTCAAAAAAAGCGCCTTGACTGCAAGCGGTTTTGAAATCAGAAATATATCAGAGGTTTTTATTTTTTTACAGGGGCCTCTTTCCTCCTGGTTTTTGTGGGTAGGGCTGCTTTCCGTTCTTTTAACTTTTATTATATGGTCGACAATCCTTTCTAAAATTGACTTAAGTGTTGCCGTGCCGATAGCGAGTTTCAGTTATATACTCGTCCCTCTGGTTTCGATTATTTTTCTTCATGAGAAAATAACTATTACCAGATGGGTGGGAATATTTTTCATATTGATAGGGGTAATATTCGTTTCCTTAAGCAGCAAAGAAAGGGAGTTGAATGTAAGGTGAGCACGGGAATAATCTTTATTTTATTTTTAATAGTCCTTACCAGCCTTTGCGATACAATAAGCCAAATCTTTCTGAAATCTGCCATCAACTATTTAAATGTAGCTATCTCCCCCAGTATTAAAAAAATATTGCAATTTATTTTTCAGCTGGTTCAAGTGCCCAGGCTCTGGGTTGGTTTTTTGTTTAGCTGCCTATCCCTGTGTATCTGGTTATTTGTATTATCAAAGGCAGATTTGAACTTTGCCTTTTCCGCAGATAGCATGCACTACATCTTTATCGCCCTTGCCTCCAGGCTTATCCTAAAAGAGAAGATAGGTTTAAAACGCTGTTTAGGCACTCTTTTTATTGTTGCAGGCATAATTTTAGTGAGCCTAAGTTAAATTCTTCCTAGACAAACCCCCCTTCAATAAAAAAATATTTTTAATTGTCCAATTTTTCTAAAAATTAGGTTGGGCAGTTAGAATTGGTATGCTATACCGGCAACAACGAAAGCCGTGTTGATCCCGGTATTGGGGTGGTCAATGCTGCAGTTAGATAGGTGGCGATAACGGCCTTCCAGGGTAAAGGCAGTATTCTTACGGAAAAAATAATGCACGCCCAATCCACCGTATTCAATAAAGTTGAATTGGGTGGATTGTTCCTTGGTGTGCTGGCTCATATAAACCATGCCTAAACTTACCTTGATATAAGGTTGAATTTTTGCTGTCTGAGGCAAGATACCCACCTTAAGGGCAAAAGAACTCCCTATTTCGGCATTGGCTTCAGGCTGAAGAACAGAAGAAACAAAGGGTTCTATCTGGAATTGGATTAATTGTGGCGGGTTAAAATTGAATTTTTGGGTTAAGTTTTTAAGGTTAAAATCAAAACCGACTATGAAAGGGATAAGGCGATAATCTTCTTTCCCTCTTAGTTTTCCCCAGCCAAAACCGCTTAAGAATTCTACTGCCTCCAAGCATTTCGGTTTAGATTCTTGCGTTGATTCCGATTGCAAGGGCGTCTCTGCTTCTTGTTCTTGCGACCAGCAAGGCTGCGATATAAAAAATGATACAGCCAGTATCAATATAAGGGAGGCAGCTGTTTTTCTCATTGCTGTTGATTATACATGAAAGGAACAGGAATGCAAGAACTTTTTATTTTTAACCGGATTTAATTGACAATTGATTGTCAGCAAGTACAATGATATCAAGAGGATGCCTATGTGGGGATGGTAGTTTCAGATAGGGAAGAGGCAGCTCTTTTATGTAAAAATTTTACTTGACATAGGGTAGGGGGGTATGGTATACTCTGGATGAGAAAGGAGATAAACATGAAACAGCAAACTACCCACCAAGAACAGTTAAATTTTTTAAAGAAAATCGAAGGCCAGGTCCGCGGGATACAAAAGATGATAGAAGAAAAGCGTTATTGCGTGGATATAATTACCCAGATCCATTCAGTCGTCGGAGCGCTTTACAGGGTAGAAAACGAAGTCTTTAAGAAGCATATCGACGGTTGCGTAGTACATGCCTTAAAAGGCAAATCAGAACAGGAAAAACAGAAGAAAATAAATGAGGTAGTGGAATTGATTTCAAGGTTCAGGAAGACGGTTTAAATATGATTAGAAGAATCTTCGCTTTAGTTTTGGTTGCGGTGTTTGTGCTTGAGGCAGGGTTTGCGTATCCTATAGACATGCTCTCCCTGGATTCTTTGATTGAGGAAGCAAAAAAGAATAATCCCGAGATCCTGGCAGCCAAAAAACGCTACGAGGCCTCACTTGCTCGTATTCCGCAGGCAAAATCCTTAGATAACCCTACCATAGGCCTTACTTTTGAAAAGGCAAAAGGAAGCCCTTTTCGGTTAGACACGACTATGCCTGAAGACAGGATGCTTTCCGTAACTCAGATGTTTCCCTGGTTTGGAAAGCTATCTTTAAAAGGCAAGATTGCGCTTATGGAATCCCAGATGTTTGCTGCAGAATATAAAAATAAAGAATTAGAGATAATAAATGAAGTAAAGAATTCCTATTATGATTTATTCATGAATCATAAAGAAATAGAATTAAACCGGCAGAACTTATTGTTTTTAGAAGGCATTTCAAAGATTGCTGAGGCTAAATATATTACTGGAGAGGCTACTCAGGAGGAGCTCTTTAAAATAAACCTTGAGCTTGCCCAGCTGACCAATACTATCACCAATTTAAAGAACGAACAAAGAGCAAAACAAACCCGGATAAATACATTGCTGAATAGAGAACCCGAAAGCCCCTTAGGCATACCCGATATAAAAGAAATCTATTCCTTGAATAAAGATATAAATTCTTTATATAGGCTCACCTTAGAAAACCAACCTGAGTTGCTTGTTTTTTCTTACGCAATAGAAAAAAACAGGTATGCTAAATCACTGGCAAAGAAAAGTTTCTTCCCGGATGTTATGGCCGGGATAGTAGCTCGTGGCATTACTTCAGGAAATATCGGACCGTGGGATTTGATGTTGGCATTTAGCGTGCCCCTCTGGTTCTGGACAAAACAACGCTATGAAGTTAAAGAGGCAATCGCAAACTTGGAAGAGGCAGAGGCTGCTTATGAAGCAATGAAAAATAAAGCCTTGTCTGCGACAAAAGATTTAGCTACGAATGTAGAGATTGCTAAAAGTAAGATTAATTTATATAAGAATATTCAGATGCCGTTATTAGAAAGCTCTATTGAATCATCGCTTGCCAGCTTCAGGTCAGCAAAAGGCGATATAATGATGTTATTAGATAATGAGCGGATGTTAATTGAAACAAAAATGAATTATTACAGATCGCTGGTAGAATATAATATGAATTTAGCAGATTTGGAACGTACTGTGGGAGTCGATTTAAGCGAGGTGAAAAAATGAAAAAATCTTTAAAAATATTTTTAATTCTATTATTTATTACAACCTACAACCTACAACCTACAACCTACGGCCTATTTGCTCAGCACGAAGGCCACAAGCCAGAAGGCAGTGGTCGGACATCAGATAGCCCGAGCCACAAGCCAGAAGGCAGTGGTCGGACATCAGATAGCCCGAGCCACAAGCAAGAAGGCAGTGGTCGGGCATCAGATAGCCCGAGCCACAAGCAAGAGGCGCAAACAAAGCCAGAAACAAAAATAAAACAAACAACGAAACAAAAGGATATCTACTATTGCCCCATGCATCCGACATATACTTCTGACCGGCCAGGGGACTGCCCCATTTGCAATATGAAATTAGTAAAAAGACAGGAAGGGCAAGAAATAGATAAAAAGGAAGAGCCCAAACAGGAGGATTTTTATATTAGTCCGGACAAACAGCAATTAATTGGGGTAAAAATTGATAAAGCCATCTTTCGGCCCTTGATTAAAGTAATCAGGACTGTAGGCAGGGTAGCTTTTGACCCTGAATTATACAAAAGCCAACAAGAGTATATTGAGGCAGTAAAAATGTTAGAGAAAGTTGAAAAACCCGCGCAAGCTGACATTGTGCAGAGAGTCCAAGGATTAGTTGATGCAGCAGCCCTGAAATTAGAATTAAGCGGTTTAAGCAAAGAGCAGATTGAAAAATTGGCCAGAAATAAAGAAAACGATCCGGCGCTGCTTATTTCTTCTTCCGATGCTCCATTGACCTGGGTTTATGCTACAATTTATGAATATGAATTGGAGTGGGTAAAAATCGGCCAGGACGCTACAATCAACGCAACTTCCTATCCCGGAAAAGAATTCAAAGGAAAAATCGCATCTATTGATCCTGTATTCGATGCTACAACCAGAAGTGCGCGCGCAAGGCTCAAGGTAGCTAACCTGGAAGGGCTATTAAAACCTAATATGTACGTGGATGTAGTAATACGCTCTGATTTGGGAGAGCACCTGGCTGTACCGGCTGAGGCAATTTTAGATTCTGGCCTGCGCAAAATAGTTTTTGTCCCTAGCCCAGAAGGTTATTTTCAGGCCCGCGATATTAAAACAGGCGTTTCAGCAGATGACTATGTCCAGATTATAGAAGGGGTAAAAGAAGGGGAGAATGTAGTTGTTTCAGGCAATTTTTTGATTGACTCGGAAAGCAAATTAAAGGCAGCTTTGGAGGGCGCAGACCACCAGCACTAGCCATAGTAGTAGGGCCCGCAGGGGACTGTCCCTACTAAGAGAGATAAGGCATGAACGCTAGATACGCCAGAAAGAGTTAACAGATGAGGACCTTTGTAGAAAAAATAATAGAGTATTGCGCCAAAAATAAATTTATCGTCTTCGTCCTGGTAGGCATGGCAGCGGTGGGTGGATGGGTAGCTTTGAATAATTTGCCGCTTGATGCCATACCTGACCTTTCTGATACACAGGTTATCAT
Organism: Candidatus Omnitrophota bacterium; assembly: GCA_028687345.1. Taxonomy (GTDB): domain Bacteria; phylum Omnitrophota; class Gorgyraeia; order Gygaellales; family Profunditerraquicolaceae; genus JAQUAH01. The sequence continues at coordinate 6,900 of JAQUAH010000058.1, forward strand.
TTACTCCCGCTGGGACCGCTCCCCGGATATAATTGAAGACCAGGTCAGCTACCCCATAGTAACTTCTATGTTAGGTACGCCGAAGATAAAAGCTGTGCGAAGTTTTTCTGATTTCGGGTTTTCTTATGTTTACATAATTTTTGAAGACGGGACTGATATTTATTGGGCGCGCTCCAGAGTCCTAGAATATCTTTCTAAGATAATCCCGCGTCTGCCGGAAGGGGTGCGTACTGAATTAGGCCCTGATGCAACAGGTGTTGGCTGGGTCTTTCAATATGCATTGGTTGATGAAAGTGGCGCTCATTCCTTAGCAGACTTAAGGACATTTCAGGACTGGTATCTGCGCTATCACTTACAAAGTGTACCAGGAGTAGCTGAGATAGCTCCTATCGGAGGCTTTGTCCGGCAATATCAGGTAAATGTCGAGCCAAATAAACTCCTTGCTTACAATATCCCTATTACTACGGTGATTGAGGCAAACCGCAAAGGCAACAATGATGTAGGCGGTAGGCTTTTAGAATTTTCCGGAGCAGAATATATGGTGCGCGGCAGGGGATATGCTAAGTCAGTAAAGGATATTGAAAATATAGTTGTCGCAGCCGATAAGAACGGCATACCTATTTTAGTTAAAAATATTGCCAAGGTAAGCTTAGGCCCGGATATCCGCAGGGGCGTGGCTGATCTTGACGGCAAGGGTGATGTGGTGGGCGGCATTGTGGTAATGCGCCAGGGTGAAAGCGCCTTACGCGTTATAGACAGGGTCAAGGATAAAATTAAGGATATAGAGCCGTCTTTGCCTGGAGGCGTAAAAATAATTACTACCTATGACCGCACTGAATTGATTAAAAAATCCATTGATACCATTACCGAAGTTCTTATCGAAGATTTTATTATCGTAGCAATAATGATTATATTTTTCCTAATGCACATCCCTTCATCAATTATGCCGATAGTTATTCTTCCGATAGGTGCCTTGATTGCTTTTATTCCTATGCTGGGAATGAGATTAACAGTAAATATTATGTCTATAATGGGCATAATTTTGGCTATCGGAGATATGGTGGATGTGGGAGTAGTGTTGGTTGAGAATGTGCATACTAAATTAAATGAATTAAGAAAGGGCTTAATTAGCGGCGAGCGCTCCCAGATAATGATTGCGGCGATGAAAGAAGTCGGGCCGCCGATATTTTCCTCTATGATGGTGACTGTTATCGGCTTTATTCCGCTATTTAGTTTAATCGGACAGGAAGGTAGGCTTTTTAGGCCTATGGCAGCCACACAAATATTTACCGTATTCTTTGGAGCAGTGCTTTCTATCACTCTGGTCCCGGCGCTGATTATGATTTTATTGCGTAAAACCAAAGGCAGGGATTTGGAAGACCATTTTGCTTCCCGCATCTTGATTAAACGCCATAAGAGAATATTGGGATGGACATTTACACATCGTAAGCTTACAGTCGGGATTCTGCTTTTGGCTATGCTAATCACAATACCTATATTCTTAACGATAGGCAGTGAATTTATGCCGCCTCTATACGAAGGCAGTATACTCTATATGCCTACAACCCTGCCAGGGATCTCCGTTACTGAAACATCTAAATTGCTGCAGGTGCAGGATAAGATTTTAAAAAGTTTTCCCGAGGTAGAAAGGGTTTTTGGCAAGGCAGGCAGGGCTGAAACTTCTACAGACCCTGCGCCGTTTTCTATGATGGAGACAACAGTAATACTTAAACCAAGAAATGAATGGCGCAAAGTTCCAATGTTTGGGAAATTCCTCACCAATCTTAAGCGTCCGATTACCTTTGAGGAACTTACAGCAGAGATGGATAAAAAGATGCAATTCCCGGGGGTAACCAATGCCTGGACAATGCCGATTAAAGCCCGCATTGACATGTTAACTACCGGAGTGCGTACGCCGATAGGGATTAAAATTTTCGGAGCCGATTTAAAAGAAATAGAAAAAATCGGAGAGCATATTGAAATGGTTTTGAAAGATGTACCTGGAACGCGCAGTATTTATGCTGAGCGCACTGCCGGAGGCTATTTTGTGGATTTTGATTTGAAGCGCGAACAATTAGCCCGTTACGGCCTGAGCGTAGAAGACGCGCAGATGGTAATCATGTCCGCTATCGGCGGAGAAAATATTACTACCACTGTTGAGGGCAGGGAGCGCTATCCGGTTAACCTGCGCTATGCAAGAGAACTGCGTGATGACATTGATAAGCTAAAAAGAGTGCTGGTTCCCACAATGTCAGGGGCGCAAATACCTCTGGAGCAATTGGCGGACATCAAGCTTAGTTTAGGTCCGGCAATGATTAGAGATGAGAATGCTCTTCTCTCCGGATATGTGTATGTGGATATGGCTGGCCGCGATATCGGCGGATATGTGCGCGATGCAAAAAAGGCAGTCAAAGATAAGGTGATTTTGCCTGCCGGGTATTCCATTACCTGGAGCGGGCAATATGAATATATGGAGCGGGTGAAAAAAAGATTGGGTATTTTTATTCCTGCAACCTTGATGATTATTTTTCTTCTTTATCACTTTAATTTTAAATCGATTATCGCCACACTTATTATCATGTTGGCTATGCCCTTTACTGCCATTGGCGCCATCTGGAGCATAAAGGCACTGGGATTTAATATGTCTATTGCAGTCTGGGCAGGGATGATGGAGGTAATCGGAATTGGAGCAGCTCTTTGCGCCTTGATTACAACCTTTATTATGGAGGCTTATAACCGTTGGCACCAAGAAGGAAAAATAAAGACAATAGATGATGTCTATGCAGTTGTCACGGAAGGCGCATCACGTGCAGTTCGTCCGGCGATGATGACCTGCTCTGCTGACATCTTAGGTCTGATGCCGGCAATGTGGGCAACGGGAATTGGCGCTGAGTTTTTAAAACGCTACACAGCACCGATAATTTTTGGATTATTTACAGCCCTTGCTTTATCGCTTGTAGTTATACCGACTTTTTATGTAATCTGGAAAGGTGATTTTGGCGTCTTAAGGAAAGGAAGAAAAGAGCTATGAACTGGTGGCAGATAGGCATTCCTGAAATAGAAAAATCTCTTAATACTAATTT
>JAQUAH010000059.1 GCA_028687345.1 Candidatus Omnitrophota bacterium
TGACTGAAGCGGCTATTGCCTGGCGCATGCGGTCATCAGGTTCATGAATCCTTCCTTGCTCAAAGGCAGCATCAATTGCCTGCTTGATGGGAGCGTTGTCTTGGGGGGTGATGCCGCGGGAGAGATGCTTGCCCATATCATCGCCAGGCATATTTGTAACTTCGGTTAATATTTTTCTGACGCTATCCTCAGTTAGCGCCTCAAAGAAATCCTTATTTTCCTCTCTACTAATAACGATTATGCCTGCCATCTCTGGAGCGCCTGGAGTAAGTATACAGGTATCGCTGAATCTGTAATGTTTTACCGGTCTGGCAAATATAATTGCCCTAAACATTCCTGAGTCCGGATTATATGTCAAAATGATATCAACGTCGATATTTTGGTCTCTAAGAAGCCTGGCTCGCTCTGCAGAAAATTCCGCGACTTTATCCACGCTGCCTTCAACTATAAAATTCTTTGCAGGATAATCGGAAAGAACGCTCACAGTGATGCCTTCTTCAGTATATAAAACATTGGTAGCGCCTTTATAGCCTTCTACAGGGAATCTATACGTAGTTGCCTGAAAATGTTGATGTGCCGGTATAGAGGCGCCAGCATCTTTCCCATTATAGAAAATACGAAAAGAAGGCATATTAGAGAGTAATAATAACATATCTAAAATTTCTTCTCTGTTTACCCGTTGTTCAATATGCGTTCTATTAGCAATAACAAAATGGTCCGGAAATACAGGGAAATAATTGGCATATACTTCATATATCGTCCCACTTGCTGCACCAACCACCGGTAGAAAAACTTCATCAGGATCGGTATGTTTTATATTATCGTAACACAGGCCGCAGCCATCATTAACGGGTTGAGCTGAAGCTAATACCGGTATGCCCTTCGTTGCAAGACCAGAATTATATATTTTAACAAAAGGTCCTATTTGTTCAATTCGGGCTGCTGACACATCTTTGACATCGCCTACGAGGCGTTGCCTGACAATTAAAATCTTAACAGCATCTTCAAAAGTTATAACTTGTCTATCAATAAGATATTTTAATGCAGAGGCAAAAATCCATTGCCAATCTTCAGTATACGTTGGTGCAGTATTTATTTCTCTAAAATGTTCAATTAGGACAGACCTATCCGCTACTCCTGTACCAATAAAATTAAGCACCTCTCCAACTTTGACTTCCAGTCCTTCATTATCACTTCTAAAAAGCAATACTCTTTGCCTTTGGTCAAGAGAATCAATTTCAGCCTGCGTAAGCAATCTTGCATTGGAGTCTTTTTCACAGCATAGCACTATTATGCTATCATCTTTTCTCAAAGGAACATAGACAGCGTCTTTTTGGGTAGACCTGACGATGTTATCATATATAACCGGAGCGGTAAAAGTTTTTGCATACTTTGCCTGTAATTGTCTATTGCTTAAATGCCTATCCGCAAAAATTGCCTGTGCTGTTTCTGGAATATTAAATTCTCCGGGGTAAAATGCACAAAGCCTGCCATAATCGCTTATTTCTCTGTCCAAGGTAGCTTTTCTGATAGCTATGGCCCTTATATAAAGCCTAACATATTCTTTAACACGATTATCCCAAGAATTATCGATTGACATATTTGAAATGATAGCCCTATTCCATAACTGCAGGTTTTGCTTTCTAAGGCCAAGGGCTCTCTGGACAGCGTTATGGAACTCCCAGCAACAGTAATTGTTAAACACAAATCCGAAGCCTTTTTCAATATCTAAACCGATTCTGCGTATATCCTCATGCATGCTGGCTGCAAATCCGCCCGTATTCCTGGCTACGACCATGGCGCCGTAGCGGAACCCGGCAAACTGTATCGTACCGCATGGTTCATATCGGGAAGGTGCAACAAGTATATCGCTAGCTGCAAAAATATGCCGTGCTAAACGTTCATCGTATTCCTCATCAGAAACTTTATGCACAATGACTCGCTGAGGATACATGCGCTCCAACTCACGTAGCTTATCAAGAATATCTTGACCCCCTCCAGTGCCGTACATGACAAAATGCGCAGCGGGGTTATCCCTGAGAATCCATTCCATTGAAATCCTGATTAAATCCATGCCTTTTTGCTCTACAAGCCTGCCGACATATCCTATGAGCGGCGCATCTGCCTCCATTTGCTTGCCAAACTGTCCAAATCCCAGCTTATGTAGCCTCTCCAGGAGAGATTGCTTATTATGTGGCCGCGCCTGCAGCAATGTATCTGCGTCGTATTTAAAAGGTACACCGGCATCTGTAAGAGGATTAAAATCAGCATAATCAATGCCGTTTAGAATACCAAAAATTTCTTTACTTCTGGCTCTTAATAAACCTTCCAATCTCTCGCCATAGGCTGTAGTCTGTATTTCTTGGGCATACACTGGAGAAACAGGGACTAACACATCCGCGTCTACTAAACCTCCCTTTAAGGCGCAAATATCGTCATGGAATTCCAGACCATGATGCGTAAATTCTTCCCAGCCAAAACCAGTGCTTTCCAGGAGGTGTTTAGAATAAAGTCCTTTATAACCCAAATTATGAATTGCAAATAGCGTAGCGAAAAACCTCAGCGCTTCAACCGTTCTGTAGTCACGATGTCTTTTCCGCAATGCCGCTACCAATCCAGTCTGCCAGTCATTTAAATGGACGAGGTCTGGATTAATCTTTAACTGCACCAAGGCTTCAAGCCCTGCCTTGCAGAAAAATTCAACCTGACGAAAAGACAATTCATTGAGAAATCTTTGTTTTCCATTGTGCGGTACATCGCTGCCGATACGAGCGAGGATTTCTTGCCTGTATAAATCATAATCTTGCCAATGGTCGCCAAGGAACATCCTTCTTGAATATAATGGATGGGTTAAAAAGTAATGTTTCACCCCTGCTGCTTTCGCAAATTTTAAAGTAGCTTCCTCAGGCCTTCCGCCTATTGAAACTTCATATCTAACAGGCAATGTTACGGGCTCAGAATTACCCCATTTTATTTCATCATAGCCAAGACTTATAACAGACACATCATGACCTGCTGCGGCCAAACTTCTAGAGAGCCCTTGTACATAATATGCCTGTCCGCCTGCTTCCGAAAACGGCGATACTTCCGCAGAGAAAAACACTATCTTTAACGGCCCTTTAGACAAATAGAGTTTTATTTCTTCAATGCATACTGAAGCATCCCAATCATGCTCTCCGTGAGATGAGAATCTGTTAAATACATGTCTTGCTTCATGACCAAAGATTCTAGCCAAAAGTTCTACGGCATTATGGGAAAGAAGAAGATCAATGAGGGCATAAGGCAAGAGAACAATTCTTTTTCCTGAGTGTTCGATTACTGTAGCCATTACGAATTTATTATCTGACTGATACCACAGGTAATGCGGAGGCGAACGATTATTAATATCAGCATCCGGCATTACCATTTTAAATTCAGATTGTTCAATTAAGGCAGCTAACTCCTGTTGTCCCAGCTCTCGTAAATAGTGAGTGGCTTGCTTGAGTCCGATTTGTATCCTTGTATCTGGTTCAATAACCCTGTTTTGAGTAAATGCCTTGGTTATAGTATTCTCAATAGATGCCTCGTCTTCATGGCTGATGCCACAAGAAAGGTCAGGGCGCTTTTGGCGGCTCGTAATGATATTCAATACGGGAGTGAATTGCTCCAAATCTGTATCGCTCATCAACTCTATTTCCAGAGGTAACTCCTCTGAGGAGGGGGCATGAATGGCGTTTGCTATAACCCCCACCTGTTCTTGGTCGCCTAAGCCATATCTTTCCATTGCCTCTTGTAACACCCAATATAATTTTCCTTTGGTCAACTCTCTTGCAACAATTTTCCTGCGCAAGGTCTTTTTTTCCGCTCTAAAAGGATCTCTATATCCAATTAACATCTTAACAAAATCTTGCTCGTCTACCTCCTCTATATCCTTGCCGCCTAATAAACGACGCGCTACTCTCTCTCTTATTCCTGACTTACTTAAGACAAGCTTGCGCCGAAGCAAACGTTTAAGATAAAGTACCTGGCTGTCAGAGGCAAGATAAAACATGGCATAACGAAGTTCTTGACATGCCTTATCACGAGGATCTAATTGTTGAGCTCTCAATAACCAACTATTGAATGCCATTCCCTGTAAGGTTCTCACAAACCCTTCGCCTTCTGCTATAAAATCAGGGCTGAAATGAGGATTATTTTCCATCGCCTTAAGCGAGTCCATGATTCCTGTTTCGCCCCATCTGCGTAAAACGTCTTTAGCTTCTAACTTAATTACCGCTCCCTCATAAACCTCATATCCAAGCTTACTGAAAAATTCCTCTATATCCCTTCTTATGGATGTTGAGCGGCCGCCTCTAACACCGCCCTTTAATATAGCAAGTGCAAAGGTTCCGCCCATATTTTCACTTCTGTCCCTTTCTAAGTGCGATTGCATGATTCGAGCTTTTTGAAGGTGTTCCTCATAGTTCCCGAAAAACCCTTCTAATACGAATATCTGAGTTATTTTTCTCATGTCTTGATTCTTGGAACAAAAGATATAATAATCATGGCGTTCATCTTCCACTAAGGTTACAGTGTAAAGCCTGCTTCTATACAGGTAGGCGATATCCTTTAATTTAGAGGCAACTGCGACAGGGAACGCCATCCTTCGGTATAACAGGCCAAGGATAGTTTTTGCCTCTGTAGTCTGCTGGCTCATGTCCAAATCGCAGCGGGCTTCATCAAGCATTGATTCTATTAACCTGAATGTATCGGTAGCAAATGCCTCTCTGATAGCCGTCTTTGGTACTCTTGATAACAATACGCTTAAGATTGCAGTTGTATCTTCACCAAATATTCCTAATAATTGTGCGATAGCCGCTTTTTCAAATACAGGATTAGTCCGTGTAGCATATTTCTCCGCTAATTGATAGGCCTGTAAGACTAATGCCGATTTATCTGACCTGTTTTCTCTTATGCTATTAGAAATCCTGCCGATATATCTATTTTCGTAATTGATATCCTGATAAGGCACAACGCAATCACTTGTTTTCGCAATGCCATTCTTGCATTGTGTAATCTCAGCATGATTTGCTTCTTTTGTATCAAATAGCAATATCCCATTTTCATTGAGGCACTTAATCAAATTGCCTCTTAGGGTGGTTAAAGCTTCGGTATTGTAGCAATATTGGACAGCCATTCTTGAAGAAACCAAGATATCATATTTTTCCTGAGGCATAAATTCAGGAGCAAGCACATCCCTCTTGGGATCACCGATGCCAACCTTTATTAGCCGTATGCCTGCCGCTGCCTCATGGACTCCGTTGGCGTCAAAAGTAATTCCTGGCATTGAGCTTCGGTAATTACCGTGTTCGTCAAAAAGGTGAATCCGTTCGGGGAAATTAATATCATCTGCATGTATTTCTATCTCAAAACCAGGGGCAACCGTCTCTAATAGTTTCTTTAGGAATAATGCTGCGGAATATATAGAGTGTAATTTTTCCGCGCTGCCGCTCAAGAGTAGTTTTAGTTTCTGTTTATCGGGGGCAGACAGCGTGGCAGTTTCTGTAACGGTCATAGGTAACGCTGCCTGCGGAGAATTACCAAACCAAGGATGCTGACTTACCGTAGCATTGCCACTGAATAAAGAAGGATGTTCTTCTATAATCCTTCTATCCCAGGGCAACCTACCCAATAACCAGTTTGCGGCTACGATGTATAACGGGGTTTGTCTATTTCTATATGAATCCTGTATCTGATTAGCCAAGGCAAATTCAATAAATTCCTGTCTCAATTGATTATGGGCATATATACCCCGCAATATAGCTTGAGCTCGCGCTTTTTTGAAGGCAATCTCACTGGGTGTTCTATCAATCATATTATCTTCTGCTGCAAATTGAAGGGCTAAATCTTCAATTTGACCTAGTATATTGCGAGAATATTCTCCGCTGCGCTTTAACGCTTCTTCCTTTAGGTCTTTAATGTAGCTAATGTAATTAGCGAAGGAGCTGAATTCCGTCTCATAGGCAAATCCGATTCTTTTAACATGAATATCAAAACCTTTAGCCCTTGCTATCGCATTTGCTCTGGCCTTCACACTTTCCAGCGTGCCGCTATTATTAATCACTATGTCTATTTTATGAGAAGGCACAGCGTCAACTTCGGCTTCTGATCTGTGTTCATCCAATGCTCCTCTAATTCCCACAGGTCCTTCTATTTTCCAAACCTGGCCTCCTATAGCCCTAACCGCATCTACTTCTAACTCTAACCTTAAATCTCCGAGTACCCATCTGTTGGTGAACGTTATTGCTTCCGATGCGCTCGGCTGATAGTTAACAATCTGGCCCAATGCGTAATCAATATATGCGTTAGGTTCAATTTCATTGATGAGGTCACAGAGTACATTCATCACCGTTCTGCTCTCTTCGGTCTTTAAATCGAACATTTCAGTATAGGTTAGGCCGTAGGCATACATGGCAATCTCTTTCGGTTTGGTAAATACATTGCAGTGCTTAAATCCGAATGTTGCTGCAAGGTGTTTTGCAAGTGTTGTTTTTCCGCTTGCGCGCCGGCCTAATATGCCTACGATTACTAGCGGTGGTTTCTTAGTCTTCCCGACACCAGTCCTAGGAGATTCTGCTAAAACCTTGGTAAATGTAGGCACAAATAATTGTGCCAATTCCTGCTCTAAAATAACCCTATCCCCTGTCTTAGTGCCAATTCGTAAACCACCTCGCGTAGCAAAATCATTGATAGTTGTAAAAAACCGCATAACTAGAGATAAGAAACGCTCTCTTGATTCATTGTTTGTATAGTGAGTTGCCAGCACCATCTGGCGCATCAGCTCTGCATACATAGCGTATGTTTGATCCTTGGCTCTTACAGCTGCTATACTATTCAGGGCTATGTATACTTTCCCGGAGGCAATGAGCGTATTCAACGCTGCTGCTAAAAGCTTTATTCTTATAGAAACGGAAAGCGTAGGCAATGATAATGCATCCGGATTATTAAATAATTGTATAGTTGTTGTCGAACTTCTTGCGGGAGAACCATTTGTTATGATATGAGCTAACCTGTCAATTTCATCATCCAATCCGGCAAGGCTTACAAAATAAGTTGTTGCTTCTAATATGCGTTTTACTTCTTCATCATGCTCTTGGGGAGAGACAAATCTGTTATGGATGTGTTTTGCTTCGTGAGAGAATATTTGAGCGAGGAGCACAACAGCGCCTTGTGAGGAAAGAAGTTCAATCAAGGCGTAAGGTATAATGGCAACGCTTCTGCCTTGATGTTCATAGGTAGTGGCTAAAACAAATTTTTGTTCTGAGGCGTACCAAATATAATATGGAGGTGCATGCGCTCTGACATCTGAATCAGGTATAACAAATCTGAACTCGGATTCTTCAATCAATCTGGCCAACTCGCCCTGTTCATGGTTAGCCAAATATTCTTTAGCCCCATCAAGTGCTGCCTGCATCAAGGCGTCAGGTTCCTTGAGGCGTTGTTGAGCAACTGCCACATCTATAGCTTCATTGATTCTGACATTATCTTCAGCTGCTAGACCCAAAGAAATATGTCCTGCTGCTGCCTCTGTTAAACCAAAATAGCCATTAAGGTCGCTTAATGCTTTATCGATCTCACGTCGACATACATGTAATTCATCGGCGCGAGCTGCATCCACGGAGAGGCCATTGGCAAGTGCCTGGAATCTTAAAAATATACCTATGATGCACGATAGATTAGCCTGTGCTTCCATGATTATTTCTAATGGCGCTCTTCCCAATCTTGCTTCCTCAACCTCTTCATCCCTCAATTTAGGTACTATCTCTTGAATATTTTTAATTAATGTATCACATCTTACGGATAGAACATTGAACTCTTGTATCACTGGCCTATCTTTAAAAAGCCTATCAATTATTCTTACAAATGATAAATAATTATTTAAATTATGGAGCAAACCTCTTATCCGCTTGAAGCTTACATGTTCATCAGCCGATATATTGTATTCCGTTCTTTCAGGCATCTTAGGTTCTAGTGCAGGCGCACAAAGTTCAACTCCCTTTGCCCTAAAATGTTTTGCAATTGGATTCAAAAGTTGCGATAACTTGAATGGCTTGCCGATAAATACAGCTCCCAGTGTCCGTATCTCTTCTATAATACTTCTTTGATCTGTTGTTCCGGAAATAACAATCAAAAGGGCATCTTTGCGTATCAGGCCCTTCTTTTTGCCATTGATGAGTAAATTAGTCCCGAATTTACCTTCACCTAAGTGATAATCTGCTATAATGACATCGAATTCGCGAGGACATAACTTAAGATATTCTTCAGCACTTGCAAAACTATTTGCGTCGCTACATCTAAATCCAAAGTCTTCTAACAATCCTTTTACTGCCAAGCGAGGGGCGTCCAAATCATCTACGACCAGAATATTAACATCTCTGGCCCTTTCCTTTGCAATATTTAAAACGGGTTCCTCATTAGATTGCTGACGGCCAATTAAAACAGCTGCGGTCTCATGGGAGGGACGGAATCTTAAAATGAAATTAGCTCCTTTCCCTGGAGCGCTTATCAATTCAAGGTCTCCGTTTGAGGATTTAATCGCTCTGAATGCTGAAGATAATCCTAATCCCGTACCCTGGGGCTTAGTCGTAACAAAAGGCTCTAATACGCGATTCTGAATATCGCCCATGCCAGGGCCAGTATCAGCAATCGAAATTTCCACGACCTGGCTTCCCTCTGAGAAATTACGCGGCTCTGGCAATCCCTTTAATGTCAGATAATCAAAGTCTTCCTTATTAAGCGTCTTCCTGCAACAAGTTATAGTGACCTGCGAACCGGGAGAACACATTTCGTAGGCATTGTTAACAATATTGGATATTGCCTGTAATAAAGCAATGGGGTGGCCCCAAAAAAGAATGTCATCCGCTGTTGACTGCGACTTTATGATCAAGTATATATTTTTTCTCTTGAATTGTTCGCTGAATAAATTATATATCTCACCCAAAAGATTGTTTGTGCTTACAGTAACCAATGCCTCTTCTCCTGGAGTCTTAACCAGCAATAAAGCCCTACCAATCATCTCATCAATTTGGCCTACCAAGCGCTCTATAGTCCTCAAAGTCCCTTCGGCATTATCACCCAAGCTTAATCTATGAAGCAACAACCCTATATTAATAGCTATTGCTGCCAGAGGATTCCTGATGTTATGCGCAAGCCCCGCCAGCAGTTCACCTGCGATTGCAAAGCGCATCTGCAATGCATTCATTTCTCTCAAGCGTATTTGTTCGGTAACGTCCCAGAATATCACCACTACACCCTCTGTCTGGCCGAACGGCACCTTGACCACTTGGACAGAAATTCTGGTGCCATCGCGTTGTTCGTTCTGTTCTCTGGTCTCAAGCCTCTCTCCTGTAGCCATAACCTCCCGATCATTCTGCGTATATTTATCAGCTAAGTCCTGGGAATACAAATCGTAATCGTTTTTGCCGATAATTTCATCCGGGCTCATGCCAAGTGACTTAGCAAAGGCTTTATTAACAAATATAAATCTTCCGTACCTGTCCTTAACGAGTATTTTTTGCGTAAGAGCATCAAAAATAGTACGCAGTCCCGCGGATTCCTGCTTTCCTTTTGATCTTTGTTGACACCATATTTTAAAACGCGCTATTCTCTCGCTGTTCTTTCTTTCTCTATCTCCTAATATCGCACCTAACTCCCAAAGTAAACTTGCTGCCCGTTCTTCTACGCTATTATACTTAGCATACGCACTAGAAACATATATTGCTTCAAGCGCTCTTCTATCAAAGGCTGTAGCATGCGTGGCAAGAAATCCTGCAAAGGCGGCCATATAGTATCTTTCTACACTGGTGATCTCAATTAAAATCTCAGCCATCCTTCTCTGTCTTGAACCTGCTTCTGTCCATTTCAGAAATTCTATGAGCAGACGAACCTCTTCTGCGTGCCGGCCTATATGTATTATCTT
>JAQUAH010000060.1 GCA_028687345.1 Candidatus Omnitrophota bacterium
ACGATACGCCAGGAATTGCCATGGCCAGAGGCCAAAAACAAAAAAGCCCTTTGAAGCTTCTTCCGGTTTTATAGTCTTTAGCTCCTCAAGCTCATTGCCGCAGAGCGTAACACTGGCAATCTTTCTCTCTCTTAATTCCAGGCTTAAAATAAAATTAAAAAACTCTTCCGTAGGAGCATCAGTATCCGGCGCCATAAAAAGAGTAAAAAGTGCATTTTCTTTAAAATATTTATCTATATAACAGTCTATATTGCAGATAGTTGCGTTAAAATCATAGGGGATATAAGGGGTTGACCATACCGTATGTAACTGCCCATCGAGATAAAGCACGTTGCCATCTGAAAGGGTAATTTTCAGACAACGGACTTCTTCTCTGATGCAGGCATTAACGCGTAAAATAGCTGAATTTATTTCCTTAACTATTTGTGAATCATTAAGATACGAAGATATATCTTCACCGGAGAGCTCTTTATCAATTAAAGGGTCTAATTTGAACTTGCCGCCCATTAAGTAATCCGCGGCTTTCAGCAGGATTGCGCCAGTACACTCTTGTTCAAGGGGCAGCTCGACCTCTGCCTCAAGGGAGGGTTGTATGGGTTCTATAACCGGTTTTTCTATATTAATTTCCATGGAGATCTTGGGAGGTTCTTCTTTTGGCTTCTCGACGGCAACTTCCTCGTGCTTATCGGGCAACATAGCCACAATCTCTTCAATTTTAATCTCCTTTCTTTTCTTTTTAGGCCTCCTTCCCACTGGCATACTTAAACCAGCTCCCCTAAAAAGCGAGTTTATGCTTGATTTTGAAATCTTTATCCCTAATTCTTTCTCTGCCAAAAGTACCAAATTGCGGCAACTTAAAATAGGGTTCTCCTTCTTCTTTTCTAATATAAATGCTTTTATTTCTGGTTTTAGTTTATGTATTACTCCCATTTATTTCTCTTTAAAATAAGGAATTTTGTTAGTGTGGACATTTCTCCCTTCAAATCAGAATATAACACAAAGATTGGACATTGTCAAGTATATGATTGGACAATTTTATTTAACAAAATGATGTGTTAAAAATACCCACGGCAGATTGAGAGAAAAAAAGCTTTAGTCAGGACAGCTTGTCGGCTACAGTTTTATAAGTTAGCAACAAAACCGAATAATGATGCTAGTTTGAAGGCGTCTACTAGAGCAAATGCGACAAGTTCAGCCGGTCTGAAAAATGTGAAAAACACTCTTAAATGACTTCAATTATAACCAGACCATTTATATAGAGAATAAAGACGGGTATTTAATGAATCTGTTCCGATCCCGCTTAAGCTTGACTTGGCATAGTTATTGTGGTATGATTTTTTTAGAGGGGATTAAGAAAAGATTATGGCATATAAAGAAAAGAAGGAGGCGGCAAAGGGAAGAAAAAACCTAAGGATAAAATTCTTTGTTGAGCCAAAGCTTATTAAACGGGGCTCGCTTAAAGAGGTTACTTTTGCTTCTTCCCTTGGCCAAGGGGAGTCTCTTCCAGGCCCTACGCCACGGTAGAATTGGGTTAAAAATTACCTGGGAAGGATGAATGTGCACATGAAAGAAGAGAGGATACGAATAAAGCGGAAGAAAAAAACAGGGCTAAAACCTTTTGTTGAGCCAAAGCTGATTAGGCGGGGTTCGCTTAAAGAGGTTACTTTTGATAGCGATATCCCTAGTTAAAATATGTCCTTTACCCTCGGAGGTTATAGATGAAGGCAAAAAATAATAGAGGGAGGCTGAAGAAAAAACTAGCGCTGAGATTATTCGTTGAGCCAAGACTAACTAAACGGGGCTCGCTTAAAGAGGTTACTTTTATTACTGCTCCAGCCCCTTAGGCGAAGATAAGATATGATGACTAGAAAAAGAATAAAACAAGAAAAAAAATCAGGGCTAAAACCTTTTGTTGAGCCAAAGCTTATTAAACGGGGCTCGCTTAAAGAGGTTACTTTTGCTTCTGAAATAGGTGGCGGTAGCCCAGTGCCATAGGGGTAATTAGTTAGAACAGGAAACGAGTAGCTAAACGGAGAAGGCATATGAAGACGAAAAAGACACCAAAACAGGAGAAAAAATCATTGGGAAAATCTTTCATTGAGCCAAGGCTGATTAAACGGGGCTCGCTTAAAGAGGTTACTTTTGCTTCTGAAATAGGTGGCGGTAACCCAGCGCCGCCGCCGTAAGGGTAATTGATTAGGCCAGAAAATGAGTAGGAGAGAGTATATGAAAGCTAGAAAAAGAACAAAACAAGAGAAAGAATCAGGGCTAAAATCTTTCATTGAGCCAAGGCTGATTAAACGGGGCTCGCTTAAAGAGGTTACTTTTGATAGCAACATTCCTAATTAAAAAAATGTTGCTTCTTTCTTTGGGAGGATTATAGATGAAAACAAAAAGAGAAGGGAATAAGGCTAAGAAAAAGCTAGCGCTGAAATTTTTTGTTGAGCCAAGGCTGATTAAACGGGGCTCGCTTAAAGAGGTTACTTTTGATAGTACTGGCCAAGGATAATTAAACGCGGATCGCTTACGGCTGTTTAAGAAGAATGGCTTATCAAGAGGGGATGTGATATATGAAAGCGAGAAAGAATACAGGAAAACAAGAAAAGGGGCCGCAGAAGAAACTTTTTCTGGAGCCAAGGTTAACGAAACGGGGCTCGCTTAAAGAGGTTACTTTTAATACGGCTGCACCATAGATACTTGGCTACCGGGTTTAAATGTCATTAATGGCCGATTATAAAAAAATCTGCAAGAACTTTACTGATATTTCTGATGTGATTTTGTTCTTGCGCATTTTCTTTGTCTATATTTTTATACCTGTTCTCTTGGCAGTGCTACCACTGCCTTTTTTAATGCGTATATTAACTTCTAAAAGAAGAAAGGCAGGGCAAGATACAAAAATAGCCAGGATACTGAAATACACTGATTTTATATCTCTAAAATTAAATTGCATCTTTAAGGCAACCTGCCTAAAAAAGAGTTTGGTTCTTTATAAGTTTTTAAGTATTTATGAACCGGGCGTAACTTTTAACCTCGGAATAATCTCTGATAAGAAAAAATTAAGCGGACACAGCTGGTTAACCTTTGCTCAAAAGACTCTTTTCTTTGATAAGGTGGATGTAGCGAAATTCAAAAGAATTTACAGTTATTCCTACCAAAACTAAAGGCGTGCTAACCTATCCTTAAGCGGTCCCTTAAGTTCCAGTAATGATTCGCCAGGAAGCGGTAAGGCACCCTGGTTATCTCCACGCTCTCCAGCAAATCGGAAATTCCCCTCCTGGTAAACCGCAAAAATGCCAATATCGCAGCATATAGATATAAAACAGAAAATAAGCCGTTTGGCAGGACGCTTAATTTTTTGTAGCCCTGCCTGCCGGCAGGCAGGCGCTTGTTCTTTCTTAGCGTCCTTGAAATATCACTAATAAAGCATTTCAGGGTATAGCGGTGATTAAGGATTTCTCCGTCGCTGTGCCGCAGATTATAGAAGAATGCTTTTGAGCCCCCCAAGTTTCTCATTGTTTCTAAAGGAACGGCTAGGCCCGAACGCCTTCTTGCAAAATCCAATCCTTCGTAGATTAAGCCATTCGCCTGCCAATCTTTTGCTTTACGCAATAACTTATCCCAGTCAAAATCTTTATGATGAATAATAGCCGAGATATCCAATAAGCACTGGAACGAGGAGCTATGCCTGTCTACCAGGTCTATGCAGCGGTAAGCAAAAGAGTCCTCTGCCGATAATATAGACACAGGATTTTCTAAGGAATTTATTTTTATTGAGTCTTTGAATAACTCTTCCATATCTATTTTTGTCTTTCTTTGCTCCTCAATTGTATGCAGAAGCCCCCAGTGGATTTCTATGGGCCTCCTTAAATCCTTCTCAAGCAAAAATTTGTCATGATGCAACCTACCCGAATCATAGCCTTCTTCTTTATATCCTGCGCTTATAAGAAGCGTGCGGCAGGCCTTCACCTTTTCCTTTCTCACTAAAATATCAATATCGCCTATCTTCCTTATGCCTATATCATCATAAATATTCTGCAAAAATCCTGAGCCTTTCAAGAAGATCGCTTCGATGCCTGCCTCTTTTAGGATCTGCGAGATTCTGGAAATTTGCACAAGCAGCTCTGCGTTAGACGCTGCAACAGTATAATACTGGCCTGCTAATTTTAAGTAATAATCCTGCGGGATGCTTTCATAATCCTGTTGTTTTTTGAGATTTTTCAACAAAAGATACAGCGCAGGTGCAAAGTATGAAAACTGTCCGTGGTTTATAATATACGTCCAGTCAAAACTTTTGCCCGCAAAGAAATCAATGCTGGGGTTATTTACTGTAGAAAGGTTGGAGGCTGATAAAATAAGCTTATCTTCTTCACTAAACTCAATACTGCCAAACACTTAAGTAACCTTTATTTTGCCAGGGAATCTAAAATCCCCGGGACAACTTCTGGTTTAATTAGGGCGTCTTTGCCTAAAAAAATTATATATCTCTCTTTTAGGGAGGCTATTTTTTTAAAACAACTGATGTGCTTTCTGATAATACCCTGCGGTCCGTAAGCAATTAGGCTATTGCTCTTAAGCAAAAGGCCAAAGGCCTCAGCATAGTCAATATGAATAATTTTAGTCTTTGCCTGATTTGTAATCTTTGGGAATATGACGCTTTGAATGGTAGTCCTGTTAATCTTTGCCTTTGGCCAAATAATTGAAGGATTGAGCATCTTCACTACCTCGCAATTGTTGGCTTTTGTCTTGACTTTAAAATCTGTATTAATAATACTCGCAGCTTCAATTGTATGTCCGGGATACTTAATAAAAACTAAATCATCGGAGATAAATTGGTATCCTTTTTTCACAAGAATCAGGGATAATGTGGTTTTGGCTGAACCGGAAGGCCCGACAAAAAGTAATCCTCTTTTTTCATTTTCTAAGGCGGCTGCGTGCAGTTTATAGAGCTCATTTAACTTAAAGACTTCACTTATAAGCGGAATGATTATCGCATGCCTAATAAAATTTGGCTTAGTTAATAACTCTTCTGCTATAAGGCCGTCTACTCTTGATTTTGATTTAAGTATAGCTAAGTATTCTTTAAGGTCCGTATAGAAATAATGCCGCTTTTGCTTGTCCCAGAAACACTTTATGTGTGGGGCATAAAAGACGGGTATCTGCTTATTGCCAAACGCAGGAATTCGCCAGTGCCTATCTTTTATTATAGATAATTTTATGGTTATCCGCTGCCTACTATCGCAAGGTCCGCAAGGCTGGTTGATAAAACCTAAGAGGGCAGAATACAATTTTCTGTCATCGCAGGTTATCTCTATTTTGATGCCAAAGAGGTGCGTATTTATCTTATAGGGGGTAACCATAGTAATTCTCTCCTGTTATTATATATTTTTAAAGTCAAAAAGGGAAATCTTTTTTAACGCCTTTGTTCCCAATGCCTTGACAAGGTATATATAATATGGTATACTTTTTATGTAGAAAAATGGTTCTTTTGAAACAATTGCGATAAAGGTAAACTATCCGAAAGGATGGGGCGCAAAGCTATCAGGGCCTAAGTCCCTACTGGAAATTGGGGAGACGGCAGCCAGTTACCGAAGTAAGTTACACAAGAGCTTTGAGCCCATTCTGCAAGTTGAATGGGTTTTTTATTGCACCCCATTTCCTAAAGCGGATTTGGGGTTTTTTATTAAAAACCCAGGGAAAGGGAAGTTATGAATAGTAAAAAGGGTTTGTTAAAAATAGGTTTTCTGGTGATGGTTTTTAGCCTAGCTATGTTGCTCCTGTCAGGAGAATGCGTAGCTGCTTCACTTGGTGGTGTAATTGGGGGCGGGGCTTCTCCGGGCGATACAATTGACACCGACCCCTCGGGATCACCCAGCTCAGATGCACCTGCTTCTATGGAGCCTACTCCTCCTGTTCCTGATATTCAACCCGAACCTCAACCCGAGCCTCCAGGAGGGGATTCTATAGGTAGCGTTAGTATTACAGCAAGTGGCCTTACTTCCTTGCAGGTAGAGACAGCAACGCGAGCGGCTGATGTAGCAAATAGAATACCTGATGCAGCCCAATTTGTGCAGGATAAAGAATTGAGGTCAGGTGCTAACATTCATTTTCAAGACCAATTTGTAGCGCCTATGCCGTTGCCTGGAGACAATTATGAACGGTAGAACCATACCGTTGATATTAAGGAGAAACTTATGAATAGTAAAACGGGGTTGTTGAAAATAGGTTTTTTGGCGGTGATTTTGAGTTTAGCCATGTTACTTCTGGTAGGAGAATGCATCGCGGCTGTTGCTTTCGTTGGCGGGGGTTCAACTGACGGGGCCTCAACTTCTTTGGATGGAGCGACAGACGATACTTCAACGTCACTAAACTCACCAGGACCTGACGCATATATGAACCCCATACCTGCTGTTCCTGATATTAACCCTGGACCTCCACCTCAGCCTCAACCTGATCCTCAAGGAGGAGAAATAGGTGGCGTTAGTGCTACGGTAAGCGGTATAAGTTCCCTGCAGGTAGAGTCAGCTACGCGAGGGGCTGAAGCAGAAAATAAAACACCGGATGCAGCCCAGTTTGTGCAGGATAAGGGGTCGAAAACAGGTGCCAATATTCATTTTCAAGAACAATTTGTAGCGCCTATGCCGTTGCCTGGAGAAAGTCATGAACGGTAAAACCATACCGTTGGTATTATTCCTAGGCTTATTTATCCTGGGACTGGGAGTTCAATTTTGTCTTGCTGGCGCTGGTACTGCACCAGCAGATTCATCTGTAGCTAATGACACCGGTGGGGTTACGGATCCTCCTCCGCCTCCCCCACAACCTGATCCTAATCCTGATACCCCACCTAGTCAAATAGATGCAGTGGTTGACTCAAGAAAAGTGGAATTAACTGCACGGGGAGCCAATAAAACCGGCGTTGATGAGGAGCAAGAATTAACTACGGAAAGGGAAAAGCGGCTGGCAGCGTATATTTCTTTAAAGAAGGGAAAGAATTTAGTCACCCCTCCAGATTTATCTGAATACAAGGATAAAGAGTAAAACTATTAATTTTTATCACCCAGTTCTCTTAATTGCCTGTCTATTTCTTTTTCCCTTAAACGTTCCTGCTCTTTAAGTACTGTATCTATCTGAGAGGGGCGCATCCTTTTGCGTTCCTTTTCCTGACGCTTCCTTTCCAGTTCCAGGCGGGTTTTTTCCTGTTTTTGCTTATTCAATTCAAGTTGCCTTTGCTTCTCCAGGCGCTGCTCTTCTTTCTTTTTGGCCTCTTCTTGTCTTTTGCGCGCAAGCTCCTCTTTCTTCTGCGCGAACGCTCTTTCCTGCTTTTCTTTGGCCAACTGGTGCGCTTCTTTTGCCTGTTGTTCCTTCTCCAAGCGTTCTTTTTCCCTTTGTTTTGCCTCTAACTTTCGCTTTTCCTCTTGCTCCTGGGCCTGCAGTTTTTTCTTCTTCTTTAATTCTTCTTTTTGGCCATAGATCTCTTTCTGCCTTGCCTTGCGTTTCTCCTCCTGCGCTTGTTTTTTACGGACGGCTTCTTCTTTACCCGCCTTTTTCTCTATTCTTGCCTTTGTTTCTTCGGGCTTACTTTCCTGAGAAGCCTCCTTTTTTTCAATCTCTTTGTCTACTTTTTTGATATTCTTCTCTGCTTCTTCAATAAGTTGTTTTAGTGTAAGGTTATATTTTGGCAGGGCCTTTTCAACTATCTCAGGATTTACCGGCAGCCCCTGAATTGTTTCTCCCCCGGTTTCTGGCTGAAGCCCTGAAGGCTGCTGTTGGGCAAAAAGTATTGTATTTAAGCCAAGAAGTATCAGTGTGAATATAATGATTGCGTTTGAGCGCTTGTTTAACATTAGAATTGAAGGACTAAGGCTTTGGGTTTAGCCTCATCAATGATTTTTTGCCACAACTCTTTGGCCTCAGAGAGGTTGCCTTCTTTATAATTTCCCAGGGCCAATCTGCGGTATTCCTGTAATTCTTTTTGCTGCTGAAGACAATCCCGCACATAATCCCGGGCTTGCTCATACAAAGATACGGCCATGTCGCGAACCTTTTCATAAAACTTCTTTGCCTTCTTAAGGTCACCCTGCTTATAATTCTGGTCTGCCAGGTAAAGATAGGTAGTTAATTTTTCCCTGATGGGATTGTTTGGCTTTGACAATTCTTCGTCTATAAGCCTGATGGTCCAAAGCTTGATATTTTCTTCCTCGATCATTTTTTGTATGCGCTCTATTTCCTCGGGTAATTTATCCTGGAAATCTACAGAAAAATGAAACCGTGAATCACCTTTTTCAGTAATCGAATGATTTGCCGCCAGGGGGAATCCCCAGGCAAGACGTAAATTTGCCTGATTATAAAGCCTTATATTGATACCTGGGCCGATTGACAGAAGATTAACAGAGCTATGTTCGCTAACAAGCGCGCCTTTACGCATACCCCAGCCATGGTCTATAAAAAATAAAGTAGTGACCTGGTCTTTTAACGGCCTGTCTGCATAAGGGAAATGCCACCCTCTAGGTATAAAAAAGGTAGGAATTAATAACTCCACGCTTTCCGTAACTGCGTTATCAGCCAGATAGTCGCTTAAGGGGTATCCTCTTACCGAATCCATTCCGCCTAAACTAAATTCCTGCTGCGGAGTTAATTTACGGGAAGCCAGCTGCGTTTTAAATCTTAAATTGACCTGAAACCTGCGCGGCAGGACCCTTTTATACCACAACGCCAGGTTAACTTTGCTAAAAACCGGCTTTGCTCCCCTTGATGCCAAAGGGTTATTTTCTCCGCTTGAACCGAAGCCGTTTACCCCTTGATTATATTCGAAGGTAGCATAAGTGGTGCTGTTTGTGCCTCTGCGGAAAAATGCGCCTCCAAGATTAAATATACGCAGCCTGTCGCGGTAGTAAGGCCCGGTATTCAATCTGACCGTTTTATCGTCGGCATCAAACCCTAAAAATACCTCGCCTAAATAAGTATCCTCTTTATATAAATCCTGGTGCAAAGAAATATTGGCATTGGTAAAATCTGACTTAATCCCATCGGCTGCATATTGTTTCTTGGGCTTTGACTGACTGTGGCTATAGCCGTAAAGCAAGGAAGTGCCGCTATAGTTTACCGGTAAACTGTGATAGCCATATATGCCGTTAAAATTATCCCCGAAACTATACCCTGACAAAAGCGTATCATCAAACCCTAAGAAATTATTGTGCCTGATTCCTAATGTAGTCCTGCTTTTTCCCGTCGCTGCAGTACCTTCGTTGTCAAAGCTTCCGGAAAAGTGCAAAGGGAAACCTGTCTTGGCGGTTAAGGCAACATCCGTCGTGCCCGGCTTCTCGCCTGCGTGCAGGTCTGCCTTTACCTTACGGTCAAGGTTCCTATTCATCATCTGAATTGACCGGGAAATCTTATCGTAGCGCAGAATCTCTCCTGAATTTGGCTCAATTTTCCAATAGCGCCTTAGTCTTTGCGCGTTAAAATATTTATGCTTCTCAATTTTTAATTGCCCCATCCTCGCTTCCACAACCTGTAAGATTGCGGTCTGTTTTTCCTTCTCTTTTTCGCCAAGGTGGACAAACACCGCGGCAATTACATTACGCTTGAGATATTCCAGCTCAATCTTTCTGGCTAAAGTATTCAGGTCGTCTAAGCCTAATTCTTTGTTCTCGTATTTTTCTAACAGAGGCAAGAAATCTTCGCAAGGGAAAGTTTCACAGCCAATGAGCTCTATTTTTTTAATAAAAAACTTCTTTTCTTTTTCTTCTGCGGATACCAGCGGTTTTGCGGATTTTATTTCAGCGGTCTTAGGGGGACTCCTTAATTCTTGCTCTATTTGTTCCCTGCTTCCAAAACGCTCGGGTTCGCGGG
>JAQUAH010000164.1 GCA_028687345.1 Candidatus Omnitrophota bacterium
TAGCATCTGCTCTTCAAACTCTACCATTTCTTTCATCTCGTTAATAAACCACCTGCCTATATAAGTAAGGTTATAGAGCTCTTCCACGCTCATACCTTTGCGCAGTGCCTCATATATCATAAACACACGCTCGCTGGACGGAGAAGCAAGCCGCGACTTCAACTCTTCTAGCGGCATATTGTTAAAATCCTTGGCAAACCCCAATCCGTACCTGCCTATTTCAAGTGAACGTATAGATTTCTGGAATGCCTCCTTGAATGTCTTGGCAATGCTCATTACTTCACCCACTGCCTTCATTTGTGTACCGAGTACATCCTTTGCCTGGCGGAATTTTTCAAAAGCCCAGCGGGCAAATTTAATAACCACATATTCACCCCACGGCTCATATTTTTCCAGTGTCCCTTCTTTCCAGTAAGGAATCTCATCAAGGGTAAGCCCGGCTGCTAATTTTGTAGAAACGCGCGCAATGGGAAACCCGGTTGCTTTTGAGGCAAGGGCTGATGAACGCGAAGTGCGCGGATTAATTTCAATGGCAACCAGGCGGTCGTCTTTAAGATTGTGCGCAAACTGGATATTTGTGCCGCCCACAACTCCTATTGCATCCACGATATTATATGAAAGTTCCTGCATCCTTTTCTGTAATTCTTTTGGAACGGTCAGCATCGGCGCGACGCAAAAGCTATCTCCCGTATGCACTCCCATAGAATCGATATTCTCAATAAAACAGACTGTAATCTTCTGGTTCTTTTCATCTCGCACGACTTCTAATTCCAATTCCTCCCAGCCGATAACCGCTTCCTCAATCAGAACCTGATGAATCAGGCTTGCATTTAAACCACGGTTAGCCAGGAAGTTCAAATCCTCATTATTGTAAGCAATCCCTCCGCCTGTCCCTCCCAGTGTATATGCCGGGCGAATTACTACCGGGTATCCTAATTCCTGGACAACTTTTAATACGTCCTCAACTGAAGTACAGGTTTCAGAACGCGGCACGGGAATCCTTAGTTTTTTCATGGTATCTTTGAATGCCTCGCGGTCTTCGCCGCGCTCAATTGCATCTGCCTTGACTCCGATAATCTTCACATTGTATTTATCCAATACACCTGCCTTGTGCAAAGCAGAAGCCAAATTCAGGCCTGTTTGGCCTCCCAGATTCGGCAGAAGCGCATCAGGCCTTTCTCTGGAAATAATCCTGTCCAGGCTCTCTACTGTCAATGGCTCAATATAGGTGCGGTCTGCCATATTGGGATCCGTCATAATGGTCGCTGGATTAGAATTAACCAGCACGACTTCATAACCTTCCTCGCGCAGCGCCTTACAAGCCTGCGTCCCGGAATAATCGAATTCGCAGGCCTGCCCGATAATTATCGGCCCGGAACCTATAATTAAAACTTTTTTAATGTCTTGACGCCTTGGCATGATTGGGGTTCCTTAAAAGTGATTAAATTTTAGGCAGGCATAGACAAAAAAATAGACAACCCTGCGATTTATGAGAGTTGTCTAATAAAACTGAAATACACATCTACTGCTAAATCCATTAAACGACGCCTTTATAAGGATAACTAATATTTTTTAATTATATTAGAAAGAGGCAAGGGTGTCAAATAAAAAATGCCTACATTAGGTTACTACAGACGCGCCCCTCAGTCAAGGGGTAAACAAAAAAAGGCTATTGACCGTATCCGATCAATAGCCTCTAAACCCTTCCCTTGTACGGGGCGAATTATATTACTGTGGTTTATTGCACTCTATTATTTATCTGCGGCCTAGAAACGTCCTCATTGGCCCTGCGTTCTATGCCAATTGAACCAGACGGACGCTTATCAATTGATAAGGCTTCTGTTCTAGCTGCCCTGTCCTCTATCCTTCTTTCTCTTTCTATCGTACGCTCCTCGATAACAGAAATCCGTTCTTTTTCTATCGCAGCGTTTGCATTGCCTCCCCGTTTCGGCTCATCTCCAAATCTTTCCGAAGAAACAGATTTCTTCTCCTTATCCATTAAACCAAAACGTCGTGACAGTCTGTCCAATTCAGCTTGACTTTCCTCTGGCGTGGCATTCGGATGCTCTTTTAACCACCTCTGGTGATATTCCTTAACCTTTGCTAATCTTTGTTCGATAGTAAGGGAATTTATGTACTGCTCCCATACTTCGTCTTCATCGGCATCCTGTTGGGGTACAAGACCATAAACTACTCCTGTTACTGAAACAAGCACTCCCGTAATTAAAAATACCGCTAACACAAATCCTATTACTTTCTTACCCATTCCTACCTCCTCTCCTCTTTTTAGATAATCCGCTTCTTGTTAACGAAAGAGGTATTCTGACCTTTATATATAAAGTTTACTGTATAAAGAATCAAGAACAATAGGAGGAATGGCTCTTTATGAAAGCGGTTTCAGGGCTAAGTATGGCTACGATGGCAAAGTTTGCCAGTGAGAATACGGGGAGAGGAAACTCTGTTTGATTAAAATATGATATATTATTAGATTGGCTTAATC
>JAQUAH010000061.1 GCA_028687345.1 Candidatus Omnitrophota bacterium
GGCCTTAATTCTAATGGCGGAAACATTAGTTTAAGCGGTGTGAATGTCAATCTTACTGCCCTTGTAAATGCAGGCGCTGGCAATGTAGACATTAACGCCACCGATAAAATTATAGACGACGATGATTCAGGCGCTACGGACGTCATCGCAAATAGGCTTTTCATTACTTCAGTCAATGGTATCGGTTCAGGTAACGCCTTGGAGACTCAGATAAATCAGTTATCTGCTTATAACAGCACATTAGGCGATATTTCTATTTCTAATATCGGACCATTAGAGCTGGTTGCCCTGGCGGAATTAGGTTTAGATTTAAGTATTTATAATGAAGGCGCAGGGAATGTAAACATTTCTGCCAATTCTCCTCTAACAGTAAATAGCGGTGTCCAGGCGGACAATGGGAACATAAACCTCGCTGCGTTAACAGGCAATTTAAATATCAATGCAAATATATATTCTTCTTTGGGAAACATTTCACTGGAGGCCTACAATATCTTTCTTAATGACGGAATAGTTTCTGCTGATAACGGCAGCATTGGTTTATCGGCTGGTAACAATATAGATATTGGCAATGGCTCAATCGAGACCGTTGCAGGCAATATTAATCTTGAAGCCGACAATGACATAACTTTTAGCGGTGTCGGGCAAGTCGCTTCTGGTTCAGGTGATATAAGTTTATTAGCAGGCAATAACATAGGCCTTGGCTATGTATCTACATCTGGAAACGTAAGCGCAACCGCAGTCAACGGCGCAATCAGCGATAATAACAGCGATATCGTTAATATCATCGCCAGCAACCTCTACCTTACCGCAGCCAACGGTATAGGTTCTGCTGATGCCCTGGAGACTCAGGTTGGACTTCTGGCTGCGCACAATACTAATTCCGGAAATATCCAGATTGACAATCACAGTAGTAATCTTTTTATCCAGAGCATCATCAATGACGGGGATGATGTCACAGTCGCTAATTCGGGAGATATCCTTCTTGGCCAGATTCGCGCAGACGGCAGCACTGTAAATTTGACTTCCGGCGGAGCTATTACGGATGATTATATGACCGAGGCAGCTTTACTGGATATTATTGCGGCAAATGCTAATATTACCGCTGCTGATGGTATCGGCTCAAACCATGCCCTGGATACGCAAATCAGCACCCTCAATGCTTTAAATACTAATTCCCATAATATACGGATAAATAACCACGGTAATCTTTTTGCGCAAAACGTAGAGAATCAGAATGGAAATATCGCGCTTATTACGAGCGGAGATTTGACCTTAGGTAAAATTAAGGCCGTGGGTAATACCGTGGATTTAACTGCCGGCGGAGCAATCCTTGACGACGATTCCATCTTCGAAACGGCTGTACCGGATATTATTGCTGCCTATGCTAATCTTAGGGCTGGCTCAGGCATTGGTTATGCAGGCCATGCCATAGAAACGCAGATCGGCGCTCTTACTGCTTATACTGATGCGGGTGATATCTTCATAGATAACCTTGGCGACTTAATCGCTTTAAGCGTAATCGCCAGAAGCGGAGACGTAAACCTAAAGGTGCATTCCAACCTATATGTGGATTATATACAAGGTAACCATGTTACTCTTACCTCAAACGGCGGCATATACGAATATGGCGATGATTCCCTTGCTGATATAGTTGGAGAGAGCATCTCTCTTGCGGCTGCAGACGGGATTGGAAAGGATACAAACAGTTTGGATATTGACCTGGGTTCAGGAAAGCTTACTCTTGATACGAGTTCAGGAACAGGCAGTATCTTTATTGATGAAACAAACGGAGATTTAATTTTAGATGATGCCCACTTTGCTGTATATACAGGTGCTGGTGCCCAATATATTAAACTAACCAATAGGGGCGGAGGTTTTAATATTACCGGTGATGTATATATCCCCGTTAGTGACTGGTTATTCTTAGAGACTACCTCGCCAGGCACGGATATCTATTTTGATGGCGGGTCTCTCAGGTCAACCGGCAATAGCTCAACTATGAGCCTGATTTCAGCCGGAAGGATATACCGAAATCCCCTATTCGGTGGTAATATAAATATTTATGCTGCCGGAGTTGGTCTTAAAGCGGTAAACGGGATAGACTTGGCATTATCAGTAGCAAGCCTGGGAGCGGTTAATACAGGTTCCGGAGATATAAATATCGTTAATGACAGGGCTCTTGATATTTCCTCAGGCGCAGTCTGGGGAATCGGCGGCCTGTTTAATGCTAATGGCAATATAAACCTCGCTACCAATGGAAATTTAACTTTAAGTTACAGCGGGTGGCCTTACAATACCACTGTTTACGGCCAGAATGTAAGGCTTACTGCTAATGGGGGAGCGATTATTGATGGTAATGGCGGCAACAGCAACATCATCGCCAATAATTTAATTCTTAGCGCAGCCAATGGTATTGGTTCGGGTGATGCCCTGGAGACAGACGTGAGAAATCTTCAGGCAACCAATACAAATTCAGGTAATATTGAAATCGCTAATACCGGAAGCTTAAATTTAACTGATTTTAGTAGCTCAGGCTACAGCATCAAGAATAACGGTTCAGGGTTAGTGAATATTTCAACATCCTCGCCATTAACCGTAAGTAGCGCTGTGCTTGCAGGCGGAAATATAAACCTATCTGCTGGTGGCGGCAATACAGGAAACTTGTTTATTAATGCAGATGTACAGTCTTCTGGCGGTAACGTATCGCTTTCTGCTGATAACAATATCCTGATAAACGATGGCACAATTTCATCCGCAGCCCTTCTGGACTTGTTAGCTGGCGGCGGCATAGTGCAGACTGGCGGGACCATCGGAAGCGGCATAGAATCCATTAATCTTACCGCTAACAATGATATTATTCTCTCGGATGTAGAGGGTAATGATGTAGATATCTGGTCTAAACTGGGTTCGATTTCTGACTCTGGAACTACTTCTATCACTGCTAACGATTTGGCTCTACGCGCTAACACAGGAATTAATCTTCGTACCGCGGTATCCAGGCTCTTTGCCCATAACCAGACCTCAGGAGATTACAAACACTGGAGCCCTTGAACTCTTTGACCTACTTGGTTTGGGCTATGGCATGAATAACGCAGGCACAGGTAATATAAATCTTACTACAGATCAAAACTTAGATATAACCGACGCAGTATTAACGCACAACGGAGATGTAAACATTAATACAGGCGGGGATATAAATATCCATCAATTTATTAATGCTGGCGGCAACGGCAGTAGCACAGGCAACATATTCCTAAATTCTGGTGGTTCAATATTAGGGTTCGGCGGCAATCTGCACCTTATTTCAGCAGCCGATACTCATCTTACTGCCGCAAATGTTGTGGGTGATCCAAGTACTCCCCTGATGGTAAGCGTAGGCAAGGATTTATATCTATCCATGGGTAATGCTTTTGGTTCAGCATTCGGCTCTGTGGGGCTCTTAGGCGTCAGTGGTACGTTGGGTGGTTCCATCGGAGGAAATTTTGTTTTTGTTCCCGGGACCTACGCCTTTAATCCATTTTTTGCAGGTAACCCACCAGGATATATTTTCTTTAACAGTTCTGAAATTTGGCCGAACTTGTCCCTTGGCAATATTTTTAATATACTTGCATCCGGTACCATGAATAATCCGAGGTTATATTTAGAATTCCTGCAGAATTACCGCTTTGTTTCCTTTGACTCCTCAACACCTAATTTTTACTTCTATCATCCTTCAACACCTTCAGATACCGTTGCCTTTGATGATATCACCCTGGATGCTGATGCCTACGATTTTATCGACGGAAACCTGAATCTGAAAAAGAAAGATGTGCTCTCTCCTTACTATGAAGAGCAGCAGAATGAAGAGGGGAAAGCAAGTTTATAAGATTTAGATTTATAACCTCAATTAATAAGGGGCCTGAAAAAGGCCCCTTATTTTTTTATAGTAGCTAAAAATACTTTCCTTTGGCATCAAAGATAGCAGCGGGTTTAACGATGCGATTTTCTTGTAGTAATTTTTACCTTTAGTATTATAATAAAATAGAAATGGATTAAGGATTTTAAAGCAAAGGAGGAATAATGCGTAAAATAACCGGGATAATCTTTTTATTTTGTTTTAGTTTTTCTCTTTTCGGCTGCTCGGTAAAAGAAAAGCCTGCCATAGCCATAGGAAAGATAAAGATAAGCGTTGCAGAATTTAACCGCGACTTTGAGAAGTCGCTTTATGCCAACTCGCCTAAGGAAGAGGCACACAAGAGATTCGCGGAATACCTTATCGATAGAAAACTGATTCTAAAAGAGGCAGAAAGAGAGGGGCTGGACAAGGGCCCGGAATTCTTAAATAGCGTACAGGCATTCTGGGAGCAGGCCTTATTGAAACTAGCCCTGGATAAAAAGATAAAAGAGCTATCCAGTCAAATAGGTGTTAGCGACCAGGAAGTAAGAGTCTATTACGAGGTGCATAAGGAAACCTTCTCTAGAAAAGAGGTAACAGAAGTCTATGACCAGATAAAATTACAGCTTTTTAAGGCAAAGCAAAAAGAGGCGTTAGATAAGTGGATAAGCGCCCTGCGCGCCAAAACAAAAATCAGTATAGACAATAAACTTTTGGGCTTAGAATAAAAGGAGGAGCGATGCAGAAAAGAAAAAAATATTTTATTGAGAAGAGTTTTCAATCCAAGTTTATTTTAAAATTCTGCTTGATTGTCATAGCGGCTACTTTTATTGTAGGCCTTCTGCTTTTTCTTTTCTCCAGCGGCTCAACAACCGTGGCCATAGAGAATACCAAGGTGGTGGTTAAGAATACCGCTGATTTTATCCTGCCCATAATTCTAACTACCCTTATACTGGTGACTATATTTTCTGCCGTTTCCGTGAGCCTGCTTTGCCTTTTTGTCTCGCATAAGATAGCCGGCCCGCTTTATCGGCTCAATAGTGAAATCACTAAATTTGGAGAGGGAAAACTGGGAGTAAATTTCTCTATCAGGACAGGCGACCAGCTGAAAGAGCTCGCCAATTCCCTGGAGAATATGGCTGCATCCTTAAGAGGTAAAATAGGCATGTTAAAAGATAAGTGCAACGAGCTGCTCCCTGTTTCAGAGCATTCCCCGGCTAAAGATCAAATTGCAAGCATGAAGGAGATTCTGGACTCTTTTAAGGTCTAATGCATATTTTTAAAAGAAACTATACAAAATTTATTTTGCTGCTTTTATTGTCTCTTTTTCCTAAAACCATCCTATTCGCACAGGAGAATTCTCTCAAAACAAAATATTTTACAATTTATTACGCCCAGGACTGCAGTCTCGCTCAACTTGCTGACAGGCTCCATGCGGCTAGCTTTCTCCACATAGATATATTTCCGCAGCAGAACAATGTCCAGGATATACAGTCTATTGTTTCTGACCTTTTTGATTCTTTATATTTAGAGGTCTCCGACATTATTGATATACATATGTATAGCTTTGAAGGCACGATCAGGATTATGCCCGGCAGGGAAGAATTAAGAGAGATTCTGGGCGCCTATTTCAAAAAAGTGCCAAATGTAGCCTCATTTTATTCTCATGCAAATAATACCATATATTTTTCCTGGCCTGACTTGACCTTAGGGGTGCTTGTGCATGAGATGGCCCATGCCATCATTTCCCATTATTTTGTAGTCCCGCCATCTACGAAAGTTCAGGAAATTCTTGCCGGCTACGTGGAATACTCTATCAGAAAAAAGGCAGGATTACAGGTTGTAAAATAGGGACGAAAAAACCTTGACAGGGCATTTCTTTGTGCTATTATTTTTCAATAATTTGGTTTGGACAGAGAGGTCCTTCCAGAGGGGGGCCTCTTTTATTTTAAACGGATATGACTAAAAATAAGGCAATAGTTGCAATAATAATGTGCAAAAAGGAGAAAAGGTATGTCAAAAAAGATTGAGGCATTTATGCAGAGGGTCATTGAAAAGAATCCGGGTGAGCTGGAATTTCATCAGGCAGTAAGGGAAGTAGCGGCATCCTTAACCCTTTTTATTGAAAAGCATCCTCAGTATGAGGAGGCCAAAATATTAGAAAGAATGGTTGAGCCGGAAAGGGTAATTATATTTCGCGTCCCTTGGACGGATGATAAAGGAGAGATTCAGATTAACAGGGGATTTCGCATAGAGATGAATAGCGCCATAGGTCCTTACAAAGGCGGTATCCGTTTTCATCCGAGCGTAAACTTAGGGATCTTGAAATTCCTGGCTTTTGAGCAAGTATTTAAGAACAGCTTAACTACTTTGCCCATGGGGGGCGGAAAAGGCGGTTCGGATTTTGACCCCAAAGGAAAATCAGATAACGAGGTAATGAGATTCTGTCAGAGTTTTATGACTGAATTATTCAGGCATATCGGTCCAGATACGGATGTGCCTGCCGGCGATATAGGTGTTGGCGGACGCGAAATCGGGTATATGTTCGGCCAATATAAAAGACTACGCAATGAATTTACCGGGGTTCTCACTGGTAAAGGTTTAAGCTGGGGCGGTAGTTTAATCAGGCCAGAGGCAACAGGTTATGGCTGCGTTTATTTTGTTGAAGAGATGTTAAAGGCAAAAGGAGAATCCTTAAAAGGTAAAGTTTGTGCGGTATCCGGGTCTGGTAATGTGGCTCAGTATACTGTAGAAAAACTCATTCAATTAGGAGCGAAGGTTGTGACATTATCAGATTCTAACGGGTTTATTTACGATGAAGAAGGCATTGACCATAAAGAATTGAAGTGCGTGCTTGACCTTAAAAATGTGCGGCGTGGGCGCATAAAAGAGTGCGCGAATGAATTTAGTTGCAAATACTTTGAAAATAAGAAACCGTGGGGGATAAAATGCGATATCGCCTTTCCCTGTGCTACCCAGAACGAGATAAGCGAAGCCGATGCCAAGGCATTAGTCAAAAATGGCTGTATGGCTGTTGGTGAAGGGGCAAATATGCCGACCACTTCCGAAGGCGTTGAGGTATTTCAAAAGGCAAAGATTCTCTATGCCCCCGGTAAGGCTGCGAACGCCGGAGGCGTTGCTACCTCTGGTCTTGAGATGACTCAAAATAGCATGAGGTTATCGTGGTCCCGCCAAGAAGTAGATCAAAAATTACATGAAATTATGGTAGCCATTCATGAGCAGTGCATGAAATACGGCAAGGAAGGTAATTATATAAATTATGTAAATGGTGCAAATATTGCCGGATTTGTAAAGGTAGCTGATGCCATGATGGCCCAGGGGTTAGTATAGATTTCATGGTAATGTTTCTTGTTGGATAATTCATAATTTAGAAGTACAATATATTTAATCTGAAGTTAATTTGAAATAAGAATGAGCATAATTAAAAAAACCATTGTATTATTGGTAATAATTGTTGCGTTTACTAATTGCCCTGCGATTAGTCAAACAGGAGGGGGTAATATGCAGCTGACCAGTCCCGAATTCAAACACAACGGATTTATCCCTGCAAAGTTTACCTGTGAAGGAGAAGATGTTAACCCGGCGCTCATGATTAACGGCGTACCCGAAGGTACAAAAAGTTTAGCCTTAATTATGGATGATCCTGATGCGCCCATAGGGACCTGGGTGCACTGGGTAGTTTTCGATATGCCGGTTATCCCTAAAATTGATGAAAACAGCGTACCCGGAAAATTAGGAATTACCAATTCAGGAAAAAGGGATTACCATGGTCCTTGTCCGCCCTCCGGCACTCACCGTTATTTCTTTAAAATCTATTGCCTTGATACAAAACTAAATTTAGCGCAAGGTATCAGCAAGGGGCAGTTGGAGAAAGCCATGCAAGGGCATGTTCTGGATAAAGCTGAGCTAGTCGGCTTATATAAAAGAAAATAATTTGGCATCTTTTTGAAATGATAATTAATAAATACGCCTAGGCAGGAGGAGGAAGTTAAAAATGGAGATGGTAATTGGCCTCACCTTTCCTGGAGAATTAAAAGACGAAGCAATAATTTGCCAGCTCTGTAAGAAATTCGATATTTCTCTTAATATAGTCGAGGCTTCCTTTTCCACGTATTCAGGCTGGGCCATATTAGGCGTAGACGGACAGGAGCAGGAGCTAAAGAAGGCTTTTGAATTCTTAAGAAGCAAGGGTATAAATATCGAAAACATCAAGACCGCTGCCTAGCTAAGTTGACAATCTTTTCCGCCAATAAAAACCCCTCCTTTTTGACTCAATTTTTCATTGAACAACGTTATGTTTAGCAGTAAAATAAAAAATTGAGCAAGAAAGATGCCTTAAATTTTCAGAAGAATTAAAATGTAATGAATAAAGAAGATGCCTTAAATGACTTTCTAAAGGGTTTGCGTATAGTACTGAATAACGCCTCTGCCTATCCCAAAGGGCACCCCTATTTTATAGAATCAGTAAATAATTTTAAACAGAAGATTGAAGCAGTATTTGCCTTTTTAAATCCCATTAAAATTGTCATCACCCCCGATTCTTTATTCCTTGAGGGAAGGCACTGGGGAAAGTCTGGCGTCTATCTAGAAACCGCCCAGATGCTGCATCTGCGCAAAATAAAGAGCATCGAAATAAAACAGGGCATTAGCGTTGAAGAATTGGCTGATTTCTTAAGCACCCTGGCTATGCCCAAAAAAGAATTTTTAAGGCAGGGGGGTATAAAAAACATTTTGAAAAAAGAAGAAAATCTGCATATCGCCATTGAGGAGCTGGATTATTCTCAATTTCTAGGCCAGGGCAGGGAAGATTTAGATGTCTGGGTTTATTTATTGAAAGATGCCATAGAGAAAAGAAATCCGGAGAAATTAAACGAATTTGCCTTTGGTTTCGGCAAGATTATAAATAAATTCAAATCGGAAGATTTAATTGAAGACTCCCAGCTAAGGGAAGGCATTGCAAAATTTCTTAATTATCTTAATGATAATAATAAAGAGAAATTCAGAGAATGCGTAAAAGAAATATTCAATACCTCACTGAAATATCAGGCCGGCCTAAATGAAGACCAATTAAATAAACTCAGGCTGTTCTTCAAGGATATGGATGCGCAAGACTTAGCCAGATTATTATGGGATGAGGTATCCGGCAATGATAATTTTGATGCTTTAAGTTTTAATTTATTCTCCCGGCTTACCGGCAAAGAGCGCGAAAAAGAAGTAGGTTCTTTATTTGACAGGATAATCGATAAGGAATTAATAAAGGATAATCCTAGGATATCAAAAAGGATTCATGAGCTGTTATCTCCAATGAATATCAACAGCGTTTCAGAAGTGTATCGAAATACCCTCTCCCTATTAGTAAAAGATATTTCTTTTGATAGGCAGATGAATTTAGAGCGCGAGCTCCTGTTGAGTAATTACCGCTTCATCATAATTAATTTGTTCGGGTTAGAAAAAAATGAAGAAAGGCTAGCCTTAATCTTAAACAAACTTTATAAGGAATTGGAAAGCATATTTAAGGAAAAGGAATTGAAATCACTCAAATATTTAGCGGATGTCTTAAAGAAAAAGAAAAACGAAGAACCGCATCGCGTTAATCTTTTTTCCGAGCTAGATAAACTGATTGCCAACTTTGTTGAAACTAACATCTGGGATGAAGCTGCTCCCGGGGATTTAGGATACTTAGCAGGGACTCTCGGGGAAAGTTCTTTAAATGCCGATTTTTATATGAATAAGATATTTGTCGAAGGAAAAATCACGCCCCTGGGGTTAAGATTGTTTTTTAGGCTTTTCCCTTCACAATCACCCATCTTTTACAGAAACCTGGAAAGAAAATATTCTGACACAGGATTTTTGGAGAAGGTCGTTGATAGCTTGAGTCACCTCAATGATTCCGCAGGACTAGACGCGCTTGAACATAT
>JAQUAH010000062.1 GCA_028687345.1 Candidatus Omnitrophota bacterium
ACTCAATCTGCAGCCGCTCCTTTGCTAACCTTTGAATGCCGGGCAGGACTCCGCAGGTAGAAATAGTTATACGCCGCGCACCTATATTGTAAGTAAGCGAGGAGTTTATAAAACGGATTGTCTTCAAGACATTCTCATAATTATCCAGCGGCTCGCCTGTGCCCATAAACACAATGTGCGTAAGTTTCTTTAGGGGAGCATTATTCTTCAAATGCCAGATTTCATCAAGCATTTCAGCGGTGTCCAGGTTTCTTTTAAATCCCAAAATGCCGCTGGCGCAGAAACTGCAGCAAAATTTACAACCCACTTGCGTAGAGACGCAACCCGTTATTCTGCCTCTAGCAGGAATAACTACTCCTTCAATTAAATTACTGTCTTTTAATTTAAAGAGTATTTTTTTCGTTCCGTCAATGGATTCCAAGGCCTTGAGTAATTTTAAATCTCCCGGATACAAGCCCTCATTTAATTTTCTTCTTAAATCCAACGGAAGATTGGTCATGCGGGTAAAATCCCGTATTCCTTTTTGGTAAATCCAGGAGAAAATCTGCCTGGCATGAAAACGTTCTGTTTTCCAGCTTGCTAAAAGCTCTTGGAGCTCTTGGAGCGTTAAGGAGTTAATATTGCGGCTGTGCATATTTTTATTTCTTATTTAATTTCTTTTGCAGGAATTCTTTGAATTCAGGCAGGAACTCTGCTTTTGCGCTTCCGGCAGAACACTTTTCCAGGGCATCCACAATTTTGGGTATCTTTGAATAAGGGATGGTTATTATTAATTTGTCCTTTTGGAGGCTGCATATCTTTCTTGCTGTATAATCGTAGAATGATATGTTCAACTCCTGCGTCAATAAAGGATAGGTAATACTCATCCTGCAGGTTGAGCCTCCAATCTTGATTTTAGGCATAACGCCGTCAAGAAAAATAGCCAGCGTCAAGAGCCTGCAGCTGGCTTCGGCATTCACCACAAAGACAACTAACTGCGGGCAAAATTGCGCTGTTTCCAGGGGAGAAAATAAAAAATAGTTATGGGAATTATCCGGCGGGTCTTCCAACTGCGCATTCAGGGCTTCCAATGCCTGATAGGAAGAGAAAAGTTTTTCTCCCTCTACTACGAACTTTTTAACCATCTCGGTAGACCCGGCATCTTTAATATTCTGAAAGCCTAAATGCAAACTCGCGCCAAAACAGGCATTGTTAGCTTTGCCTACCTGTGAAACTTCTCCGTTGGCTGCACCTAAGATTGCCTTGCAGATACGCACTTTTTTAGTGAAATTTTCTAAAAGCGGCTCTTTGAGGCAAGCTACTGCTACCGGGCTAAATTCCAAATTCAAAACTTCTTTTAAAATTAATGCGTAATCCTGCCATTCTTTTTTCATTTATTAAATTTAATTAGATTAGCTGCGCAATTTTTCTTTGTCAATCTTTCCCACGCGGTTTTTGGGAAGTGAGGTTTTGAACTCAAAATAATGCGGAATTTTAAAGTGAGCCAGGTGCTCGCGCAGGAAGAAGCGTAATTCTTCTTCTGTTAAAGCCCCGCCTTCTTTGGGAACTACGAAGGCCTTGGGGACTTCTCCTCTTAATTTATCAGGCACGCCGATTACGCCTACCTCTTGTACTTTTGGATGACGATGTATAACTTCTTCTACCTCCGGAGAAAAGACTATTTCTCCGCCAACCTTGATCATTTCTTTCTTCCTGCCTACAATAAAATATCTTCCGAGGCTATCGCGTTTGGCAATATCCCCGGTCTGAAGCCAATGGTCCTGTGTAATTGCAAGATTCGTTAATTCCGGCTCCTTATAATAACCCAACATAACCGCCTTGCCCCTGACCAACAATTCCCCTTCCCGCTCATCCGGCAAAGAATTTCCTGTGTCATCAATAATTTTTGCCTCGGTGCCGGGAGGGAATTTTCCTGTATTGGGGATCTCTTTTGTCTGTGTACCGGTGGGTAGAAAGGTGTTGGGTGCGGCAGTCTCAGTCATCCCCCATCCGTTTAATAAATAGGCATTGGGGCAAACTTTGTGGAATCTCTCCAGCAACACCGGAGAGGAAGGGGCGCCGAAAACCACTGCATACCTTAAAGAGGAAAGGTCAAATTTATCGTATTCCTTTAACGATAAAACAGCCACGTACATGGAGGGAACGATACAGAAGATAGTCAGTTTATGCTTCTCTATATTTTTTAAGAATTCTAACGGTTGAAAGCGCTCCATTAAAACCAGGGTAGTCCCGAAATAAAGCATAAAAAGCATGTAATCCAGGCCGCCGACATGGGAAAAAGGAACCCCTGCGCAAAGAAAGCTGTCTTTATCCGTAGGATGTAGAAAATACTCCAGGGTTTCTATGGGGGTTTTAAAGTGAGCGTAGTTTAAAAGGACGCCTTTTGGATGTCCGGTTGAGCCAGAGGTATAAAAAATCGAGGAATAATCCTCATCGTCTGCCTTTATTTCTATTAAAGAGCCTTTATCCTGTATTAACTCTTTCCAGGCTAAAAAACATTTTTCTTCCGTGTATGGGGATATATCTTCACCAAAAATAACTATTCTTTTTAAACCGGGGCAGTTATCCCTGACCCTAAGAAGATCAATCCCTTTCTTGGCCTGGGCAATCAGGACTTTGCTCTCGCTGTGGTTAATAAAATTAACCACCTCTTCCTCGGTAAGCATATAATCCAAAGGAACGCTAACTCCGCGCAAAATAAATATACCTAAAAAACTATAAATATATTCTGGGATATTGGGAAGAAAAATTGCTATCTTTTCGGCCTTACGCACGCCAAGGTTACTTAATCCTTTGGCAATATTAAAAGATATATTCTTTAGCTCTTTAAATGTTATGCTTGAATCCTGGAAAATAAGGCAGGGTTTCTCAGGATATTTGTTGGCTTGTCTTTCTAATAGCTCTAAAAAATCCATATTTAATTAACGGGTAGTGTTTTAATTCTAATAAAGATCCCCGGGAGTGTCAAGCAATTTAGCCAAATAAACCTTCCGTGCTGGTGGGTCTTATTCATATTTGATGTTTGTAAATTGTAAAGGTTTCATTCTTTTTTAATCGAAGGCTTTATATGCGATGAGAGATTAATCGGTTCTTTGTGAGGCTCGATGATTACCTTAATACATTCCTGTGCCTGCGCAACGAGCTTAAAACCTAAACCGGCCTGGGCAAGGCCCAAGCGATGAGTAATCAATTTTTGAAAGGGAAGAGTCTTTTTCCCGATTAACTCTGCTGCCCTAAGCGCGTCTTGCGGGCTGCTCCCATAGGAATGCATGATTTTAATACTTTTTCTCCAGAAATCATTAACCGGAATAGGCACTGCCACTCCTGGTTGAGTAGCTGCAAAGAAAAGAATAGTTCCTGCAGCATCAACGCAGGCTAAACCTTGAGCAAAAGCAGATGGGGCTCCGGTCGAGACAATTACCTGGTCAGCAAGCCGGGAATCATTTTCTTGTAATAGGCAGCTAGGCAGTTCTTCTTTAGCATTTATAGCAGCATCAGCTCCTAATTCTTTTGCCACTCTTAGGCGATATTCATTTATATCGGTAATAATCACCTTAGCCGCGCCCAATGCACGCGCCAACATAAGATGCAACAGCCCGGAAACTCCTGCGCCAAGGATTATAACGCTTTGGCTGGGTTTTAAACCTATCATCCGCTGGGCCCTCAGCACACACGCCAAAGGCTCAATAAAAGTCCCTTCTTCAAAAGATATTCCATCCGGCAGTATTATTACGCCTGACTCAACATTAATTGCGGGAACGCGGATATATTCTGAGAATCCTCCGGGAAAGTAATTAGTCGTATGCAAGGTTTCGCATACTGTATGATTGCCGTCCAGGCAATAACGGCATTTATTGCACGGCACATGATGCGCCACAAAAACCCTCTGTCCTGTTTTATAGTCTTTGACGGCCTCGCCGACCTCGGCAATCTCTCCGGTAATTTCATGGCCTAAAACCAGCGGCGCTTTTTTAAGCCGGTACCACTCTAAGACATCGCTGCCGCATATGCCGCTGGCAATCACCTTCACCAATAATTCTTGCGGGCCAATTTTTGGCTTAGGCATCTCTTCTAATCTGACATCATGGTTATTGTAATACATTGCCACGCGCATTATTTTTTCCTTTTCGTAGAACCTTTTCTGCCATTCTTGAGTTCTTGAAAAATTTCGCTTGCCTTTTTTACATCAGCGCCCTTATGGATAATTGCCTGCAAGCCGGCTGCAACAGCTTGCGGGTGCTCACTCTGCCAGACGTTTCTACCCAGGTTTATACCGATAGCTCCCTTTTGCATCCCGTCATAAACAAATTCAAAAACCTCTTTTTCTGTCTCGCACTTTGGACCGCCTGCCATTACTACTGGAACAGGACAGCCGCAAACTACTTTTTCAAAATTCTCGCACCAGTAGGTCTTGACTACCCGCGCACCCAATTCTGCGGCAATCCTGCAACTCAAAGCAAGATAGCGTGCATCCCGCTTTTCTAATTCCTTGCCTACTGCAGTAACTGCCATTACCGGAATGCCGTAATTTTCGCAACTATTAACCAGCTTTGATAAATTCATCAGGGTTTGGTGCTCATATTCGCTTCCCACAAAAACCGATACCCCTACTGCCGAGGCATTAAGCCGGATAATCTCTTCTATCGAGGTAGTAACATCTTCATTAGCCAAGTCTTTTCCCACCATACTTGTACCGCCAGAGACACGCAGGATAATCGGTTTATTCAAATCCGCAGGAATTACCGAACGCAAAACTCCGCGGGTCACAAATAAGGCATCACAATAGCCAATAATCGGTTTGATTGTCTCTTGGGGCTTTTCCAGGCAGCTGGTCGGGCCCTGAAAATACCCATGGTCAATGGGCAGAAAGAAACAATGCCCATCTGGTTGAATTAACTGACTTAGCCGATTCTTCATTCCCCAGTCCATATTTTATACCTCCCTTTAAATGCGACTACTTAAAACCCGTACCAATAATTCACTAGTGGCTTAGAATCTTTGCTTTGGTCAACAATTATATTTTTAAGCCGCGTGTATTCTAAAAAACCTTCCCTCCCCAATTCCTTGCCAAAGCCGCTTTGTTTGAAGCCTCCGTAGGGAACTTCATTCAAAAACATGCCGTATGTATTAATCCAGATGGTCCCGGAATTTATTTTTTTAGCCAAATCCTGGGCCAGTGAAATATTTTTTGACCAGATACAGCCTGCAAGAGCAAAATCGCTTGCATTGGCTAAATTTAACGCTTCCTCAGTGCTTGAAAATTTAGTTATGCATACTACCGGGCCAAAAACCTCTTCTTTCCAAATTGACATTTCGGAAGATGCTTCGATAACCGTAGGCTCAAAGAAAAAACCGTTCTTCAAATTGTTGTCTTCGGGGATTTTCCCTCCGCATAAAACTAGAGCTCCTTCTTTTTCTGCTTTTTCTACAAAACTAATGACTTTTTGCTGCTGTTGTTTAGAGATAAGCGGCCCCATCTGGGCCTGGAAATCTATGCCTGGCCCTAACTTTATCTTTTTTGCCTTAGCAACAAAATCTGCTATAAATGTGTCGTATAAATCTTGCTCAACTAAAATACGCGACATCGCAGTGCACATCTGCCCCTGGTTTAAGAAAATAGAACACAATGAGCCGTTCACTGCCGGCTCTATATCGGCATCTTTTAAAACTATACTTGCGGATTTTCCGCCTAATTCCATAAGCAGCTTCTTTACATTTTGCGCAGAATACTCAATAATCTGTTTACCGACCTCATTACTGCCGGTAAAAGAAATCAAATCCAAGCGCTTATCTTTGCAGATTCCCTCTCCTAATTTTTCTCCGCTTGCGTTAATGATATTCACTGTGCCTTTAGGTAAACCTGCATCATGAATAATATTACCCAACGCCAGGGCAGTTAATGGTGTCAAACTTGATGGTTTTAAGATAACCGTATTCCCTGCGGCCAGGCAAGAAGCTAATTTCCAGGAGGCAATTAAGAGCGGGTAATTCCAGGGAACAATTAAAACTGCCAGGCCCATCGGTTCACGGATAAGTATGCCTTGGGCTTTGGTAATCTGGGAAGATATTTCCCGGGTTTCTGGGCTTAAGAATTTCTCTAGATTTTGCGCAAAATATCTAAAAGTTTCTGCGGCAGAGGGTATGTCCATAAAGGTTGATTCCTTAATGGGCTTACCGGTATTTAAAGTTTCTATCCGGGCTAATTCTTGTGCATTATCTAAAATCCCCTGAGAAATTTTGAGGAGAAATTCTTTGCGCTCTTCTAAAGAAAGCCTCGGCCATTCTCCTTTATCAAAGGCAGAGCGGCCACTGGCTAATGCCAGCTCAATTTCCTTATCTGAGGCAACACTAACCTCAGCGATTACCTCTGCGTTAGAGGGATTGATTACCTTTTGCTTATTCTTAGTGCTGATAAATTCACCGTTTATAAATAAATTATTATTCATGCTAATTATTTTAGCGGGTGGCTTGGCTTGATTTCGAGCCTATTTAAATTTTACTTGTTTAAACAACTCAAATAACCGCGTAAAAGGCACATACCATTTGGAGAGCTGGCCAAGCTGGCCTTCTAATTTCATTTTTCCTTGAGTTACAGCTACAAATGAATCCAGTTTCCCTAAAAATACCTGCTCCCAAATTTGCCTGGGAGCCGAAATTATAAAAGGCGCATCGGCATCGGCATCTAACCTTACAATTTTACCTTTTTCAAAATTGAATTTGTAAGCCTTCTTGTCATCGTCAAGCTTAATTGCAAGCCGAACAGTCAAATCCAACTCTGCGCCTTTGCGGGCAATAAACTCATCTTTATTAACTAAGTCCACGATAGCTTGAATATGCTCTTTGGAAAACATCGGGTAGGCTTTTTCACTATCAAGGGATTCTTTTAGTTCTTTATCCAGCTCATCCAGGATATCTTTCTTGAATAATCTGGCAATGCCGGCAACCTTTACCGCCTCTTCTAAGGTCTCAATTAAATTAAGCGCGTCTTTAAAATTATCTGCGATACAAACTACGCCATGATTTTTTAATACCGCCAAATTATTTAATTTTAAAGCCTCAATAACTAATTCCGGCTTAGTCACTGCAGGCGTATCCTGCGCTACTACAGGGATGTTGCCTAAATAAAGCTTACTCTCAAAAGTAAGTGCCTTGATATCAGAATAAACCGCAAAATAACCATTAAGCAAAGCAGGATGGCAATGGATAACCACCCTATCAGTAAAATTTTTATGGATGAGCCTGTGCAAGGGAAATTCGCTAGTAACCGGCTTATTTTTTCCAGCAAGTTCATCGGCAAGATTAACCTTAATGATGTCTTCGGCTTTTAAATCTCCCAGCTGCGCACCAGTTGCTGTAACTAAAATATTTGCCTCGTCTAACCTTGCACTTAAATTACCAGCTTTACCAACTACCAGGCGCATAAGATAGAGCCG
Organism: Candidatus Omnitrophota bacterium; assembly: GCA_028687345.1. GTDB lineage: Bacteria > Omnitrophota > Gorgyraeia > Gygaellales > Profunditerraquicolaceae > JAQUAH01. The sequence goes on from JAQUAH010000062.1 coordinate 7,434, forward strand.
CTTGCCGATATTAATCATTTCTTCTTTTAATTCTTTTTCTCTATCGATACTCATCTTGATATTTCCAAATAAATATGCCTGGTGATAAGTTCATGGGGAGTAATATCAAAGGCAGGGTAATATGCTTTTACGCCTTTCGGTGCAAGGCGCATCCCCTGGTACTCTAATAATTCTTCCTGGGGCCTGATTTCTATTTTTATCTGTTTTCCTGTTTTTGCTCCTGATGCAGGGGGACAGATACAATAAAAAGGAATCTTAAAATACTTTGCTAAAAGCGCTATCTGATAAGTCCCGATTTTATTAGCAATATCGCCATTTTGCGCTAAATGGTCTGCGCCTACAATTACTTTATTGATTTTTCCTTCCTGCATTACCTGCGCTGCCATATTATCGGTGATTATGGTTACGTCGAGTCCTGCCCGTTTTAACTCCCAGGCAGTCAAGCGCGAGCCTTGCAGATAAGGCCTGGTCTCGGTAACAAAAAAACTAATATGCTTATTTTCTCTACGGCAAAACTCTGCGATTAAAGGCAAAAGGCCGCTGATATTACAATGCGTAAGGATAACATCTTTATCTTGAATTAACTTGCTTGCTTCTTTTGCCTGTTGAATGCGCTTATTTTTCAGCATATCTAAGAATCCAAGCATACATTCTTCCAAGGGCGCGCCTTGCTTAGCCCAAACCAATACCATATCAGTTAACATCCTGAATGACAAAGTCGGCCGTGTGGCATTTATGCATCTTGCGACTTGTTTTAAAATCGGATGAATATTTTTTTTATTCTTATTTTGGCGAAGTACCTGAAGAAAGATATAAAACACCAAAATAACCTGGCCTACTGCACGGGTCTTCATCTCTTTGATTGCCTTGCAACCATCTTTGAAGTTTTTTACCCTGATATAATTTAATTTTTGAGGCAAGAGTGTTTCATCAAGGATGTAAATTATATTGTTTTGTAATTTAATCGGCCAGAATAGCGGCGAAAACTTCATTATTTCCCTTCCAGTTTTTTAACTGTCTCTAATGCAATCGTAATCAGATTCGATTCTGCCATATAATAAAGCGGATTCATAAAACCCATCTCACCGGTAATTACATTGTCGCTTACTGCTAAAATTGAAGTTGCTTTGATATTGTAGGTTTGGCAGATAGTTAAAAGTGTCGAAGAAACCATATCAACGGCAAGAGCGCCTTCTTTTCGCTTTGCCTCTACTATTTCCCTGGTTTCGCGCAAGAGCGCATCTGTAGTCCAGGTTGTGCCGCGGTGCACATTGACACCCATCCCCTTGGCAACCTCATATAAAACATCGCTTATCTTTTTATCCGCAACAGTCTGAAAATTTTTATCCACATAATAAGGCGTTACTCCGTCTCCGCGGATAACTTTATCTACTACCACCAAGTCTCCGATTTTTATCTTCTCATCTAAGGCGCCGCAGGTACCAATACGGATGATATTCTGAATCCCGGCGTTACACATTACTTCAGTGGTAATTGAGGTGTCGGTAGAGAACCTTCCTCCGTTAATGGCAGTAATTTTAATACCCTGAAAAGTTCCGGTATACATGGTGTATTCCATAAAAGAAAAATTGCGCACCGGATTTTCAAGCTTCTTAATCAAAACCTCTAGCCTGTCCTTTGGCCCCGGGACAATCGCATATTTACCCACATCCTGCGGCCTTAATTGCACCATCTGCGTTAAATCTTTTCCTGTCAGGTGTATCTCTTTTTGCATCTGCATGTTTTATGCTCCTCAATTAACCCTCATTCAAGAGGGCTGGTTAATTGATCCCGAGCGGCCATAATTTTATTTTCAGCCGCGAGGGATTCTCATTTAAACTGTCTGTTTTAAAGGCCGAGCATTTTTTCTATATTTCTTCCCAAAATACTCTCTTTATCTTCTTGCGCTATTTCTAAATCTTTCACAGCTTGAATTGCGCCAGCAACATCCTTCTTTGCCGGCCAGTCGCTGCCCCATAAAATATGAGTCGGCTTTAATAGTTCCAAAGCTAAAAGAAAATTGGTTTTTATCTTATCTCCTCCCGTATCTACATAAATATTCCTTAAGTACTCTGTAGGGTTAGCTTTCAAATCTTTAACGAAATTTATTGAACGCA
>JAQUAH010000063.1 GCA_028687345.1 Candidatus Omnitrophota bacterium
AACAAGGGTTTGTTTAACTTTTTGCCTTTCTTTGCTATGAAGGGCGGGATTAGACAAATACTTATTCCCCCCGTCAATAAGGTCATCAGGATTCGTGGCCAAATAAGTAGCGCCAATGTCCTTTATTATCTTGAAATGATGCCGGTAGACACTGTCAATAATAAACTTTTTAAATAATTCCGGCTCGACCGTACTAAATGCTACATTTACCACCGGCCGGTCAAGAATGGCAGCCTCAATGGTAGCGGTAGAAACAATGCTTACCTGAACATCTGTATGTTTTACTAAGTTAGCAAAATGATATAACTCTTGTTTATTGGGATTCCATCCTAATTTCAAGCTGTGTCGGGCCTGATTATCTACGATTATATCCGGCTGATTATAAAATTTACTAAAGTCTAGTTCGTTTTTGTCTGGGCTCGTAGGTGTAGGCCTGCAGATTAAATGAACAGGGTAAATAAATTTTTTTCTTCCTAAGGCAACCAGGAGTATATTTACGATATAGGCATTTTTGGGTAATCCCCGGCAGGTAGCAACCATTGTGATTAATTTTCTTTCGGGGTCTAATCCCATCTTCTTAAAAAATTCTTCTCTGGGCATAAATGTATCTTCTTTCCAATATACGTCAAAATGTGCCGGGCCAAGCAGATATACATCGTTATCTTTATAAAAATGATAAGATTGAGCATCCTTCTTCTGAAACTCATTCCATACCCCAAGGCTGTCCGACTTAAACCATATCGGCCCTTTTCGCTTGGCAAGGTTATCCCAGGAATGAATAAGCACGAGCGTTTTAATCCCCCTCTTCTTTGCCTCAGCATAAACCGGTATATCTCTTCTGGAATAAACTCCAAGAGAGCCGCCAATCACTAAATCAGGCTTATACTTGTCAAAAATACTTCCGTAAAGACGGTGGTATTTATTATAATATCTTTTCCGAATTTGCACTTTCATAAGAAAATTATGCAACCTTAAGAAAAGTTTATTGCCGTGGGCAAGTAACCAGGACTTCCAGATCAATCTATCTATTAAATCGTATGACCTGTCAACCTCATATAATTTTTCAATGCGTATTCGCTCGCTAAAAGAAAAATCCTTTATAAAATTTTCATCATCGTATCCGGGGGTGAGAACAACGATTCTGATATCATCTAATTTCAACAATTTCTCTAATACCCCGGTCATAAGAAGATTCCTTGCAATATAGCCAGTGGAAACCGAATATAATATTGTCTTCATATTAATACACTTATTTTAAGTTAAGAAATATCGAAATATTCTATTTTCAAACTGCTCTTCTGTTCCTGAGGCTGCTCAATATTTTCTCTTTGCTTATCATTCAGCAGTCCTATTTTTTTTGCTAATTTGTGAATTATTAAAAAGGGATTAAAAAGAAGTTGACGGCCGTCAATGTGGTAAAGCAATTTATCTCTCAAATATTTAATCATGATTAACGGATGTTTATACAAATAAGCTTGGTAATTTTGCTGCATTTTGCTCTCAGTATCCAATTTTAATTTGTATAGCTCCTGGTCTGAAAACTGAGTAAGGTTAACCAGGGGCAACCCCTTGCTGAATCCGGAATCCCTCCTGCTGAGTGCATGAAGATATTGCTCTTCATCTTTAATTATCCCCTTGCTTATAACATCTTCATATAATGTGCTTCCTGGCAAAGGGGTAACTAAGTGAAAACGCCTTCCAGGATGGCCCAATCGTTTAAATAACCCTACAGTCTCACTGATGGTTTCTCTGTTCTCTCCGGGGTATCCCATAATCAACTGGACTTTCATATCCATATCTAATTTCTGACAGATTTTTACAGCCCGCTCTATCTGTTCTTTGGTTTGCCCTTTATTCATCAACTTCAACATCTTGAGGCTGCCGCTTTCTATACCAAATCCCAAACTAGTGCAACCGCATTTCTTCATGTGTTTTACTAATTCATAATCTACCTTATCTACCCTGGCCTGGCCCATCCAGATGATATTTAAGGATTTAAGCCTCGACGCCAGTTCATAAGCGCGCTTTTTATCTACTAAATAAAGCTCATCCCGAAAAGATATCCCATTGATTTTATGTGTCTTAATCAAATACTTTATTTCTTCTATAAGATTGTCTATTGAACGCAACATAAAATGCCTGCCCATAACTTTTGAACAAAAGTTACAGCCCATAGGGCAGCCGCGCCCGGTAATCATCTGTCCTATGCGCATACCTTTTTTAAATTTTCTTTTTGAGTCCATGTCAGGAGAGGCACCGCACCAAATATAATCTTCCATTGACATGATTTCATAAGCAGGCCAGGGTAATTTATCCAAGGAAGCCAGTGGCGCTGGTTCATTCTTAATAATCTGGCCTGTTTTGGTCTTATAAAATATCCCTGGCACATCCTTGAGGTCCTGCAAGTTTTCCATTATGCCGTAAGTAGTTTCTTCTCCTAATCCTATAACACATATATCTGCTTTGGTATTCTTAAGCACTATCTCAGCCGAATGTGTAGCCAAGGGCCCGCCTACTATAACCGGAGTTCCTAAATATTGCTTTATAATGTCTATCAAATTTTTTGTGTAGGTATAGCCGCCGGATAAAGAACTGATGCCAAATATGTCGCAATTCATTTTCTTCAAGGCGGGGATTATTTCTTGTTTCTTCAGGTATGTTGTATTTAAATCGAGTATTTCCACCCGATGGCCCTTTTGCATTATATAACTTGCAATATATCCGATACCGAACGGAAAAGGCCGCATGTTCTTTTCTTTATCATAAGTATAAAAAACATGAATTAACCCTATTTTCATATTAATATTTAATCCCGCTTAAAGACCAAACTCATCATATTGCCCCAAAAAGCAGGGCTACGATTGATTTTATCAAAATGGCCATCGTTTTTTAACTCATACGCCTTCAATACCTCATAGTGATCACGGTGTATATCCGCGTACGGCGTTTCTAAATATGGAAAGTCTTTCGTTATCAGATTCAAATTAAACTGCGAGCATAACCTAGAAAGAGAAGATAAGCTAAAATAAAACAGATGCCTGATAGGGTGAAATTGATTCCATTTCTGGCGGTAAAGCTTCGCACAGAAACTATCTACATTAGGAGTAGCGCAGATAAAAAATAACCCTCCTTTTCTTAAGAGCCCCTGGACTTTCTTTAATACAACCAGAGGGTCAAAAAGATGCTCTATGACTCCCCGCATAATGATTAAATCAAAAAAACCCTTTGGGAACTTGGTATCTTGAAGATTGAGATTGAAAATATTTTTTCCAAAAGAATACTTTTTCTTTGCGTATTCAACAGCCTTGGCATCAAGTTCGACTCCATACTTATCAAAATTATTGCTTAAAACATTCAAAAAGAATCCTCCGCTGCAGCCTACATCCAATACCTTGCCAGATGAGATATAAACCTGAAGGAAATCCTTATCAATCTGATACTGCAATTTACGCTGCCTGGTTTTTATCTCATCCTTAAAACGCATCCCGATATAATCTTGATAGTACCTATTCAGGCCTGCCTCATTCAGAGAAGGATTTATCCAGATGAAGTTACACTTATTACATTTAACTGCTTTATAGGACCCGTATTTGGCCCATAGGCGGTTTTCCCTGCTTTTACAAATTATGCAGTCCCGGTAAGTATCCATATAACCTGTATATGCTTCCAAATCTTCCGGAATAAGTTCAGAGTTACAATCTTTATGTTTTACAGTCATAAGGAAAGTTTTTCTTTCATTAGGAGCTCGGCAAATTTAAAATCTAAAGGAGTATTTATATCTAAAGATTCCACCTCTTCCATCACAAAAGGTATAATCTCCGTTCCTGTTATTGAATTTTTTTTAAATATTACCGAGGTCCTTACTACATCTATACAGGCATTCTGGACAAAAACCTCGGGCAAAACCTGATAAGATAATGTATGTGCTTCAGGGCGTTTCTCTTCTAGGGGAATAAATGACCTTAAACGGTTCATTTTTTGATCTATTGTCCACATCTTATGGGGATGCTCTGAGCATAGCCTTACGGAACGAACCGAATCTGCTTGGGGTTCAGCCAGAAGTAACTCTATCGCTTTATCTACGGACTCAGCTTTACGAAAAGGAGACGTAGGGAATAACTTTACTATTAAATCCGGTACATAATTTTGGTTTTCTTTAAGCCAATTGAGCGCATGAATAAATGCATCTAATTCGGTTGAATCAGCCTTAGATATCTGGGTAGGCCTTCTAAAGGGAGCTTCGGCACCAAATTTTTCCGCTACCCCGGCTATTTCATCGCTATCCGTAGAGACAATAATCCTACTTACATACTTTGATTTCTTTGCGCACTCAATAGCATAAGCAATAAGAGGCCTAGTGCCTAAAATTTTAATATTCTTATTTGGCACTCTTTGCGAGCCTGCCCGCGCAAGTATCAGACACATTATATTCAATTTATTTCTCATCCTTTCCTAAAAAAGCTCTTGTCTGGTTTATTATCTCATCTATGGTCAAACCCTCTTCTTGTCTTATCCAGGCAGCAGATCCTGTGCCGGAAAAACGGTCTTTTATCCCGATTCTTCTTACCTTTGCTTTGCCTGTTTCTGCGACAATTTCGCTTACTGCTCCACCCAAGCCTCCTAAAACATTATGCTCTTCTATGGTTATAATATAGCCTGTATCTAAGGCTGCTTTAATAATTGCTTGGCGGTCTATAGGTTTAATAGAAGCCATCTGTAAAACCCTGGCTTCAATCCCATAATCTTTCTTAAGTTTATCCGCTGCCATAACTCCTGCGTGCATCATAGTACCTGTAGTAATAATCGTAACATCAGATCCTTTTCTTAATTCTGTTGCGCGACCAATAGAAAAATTCTCGCTATCCCCATAGACATCTTCTACATCCCCTGTAGCCAAACGTATATACACAGGGCCCTGGTGATTCAAGGCAGCCTCTATAGACTGCCGTATTTCTCTTGCGTCACCAGGCGCCAGGACAGTCATATTAGGGATTGAACGCATAATCGCAATATCCTCAATCGCATGGTGAGTTGTACCTGCAGAGCCGGCGCTGATTCCGGCATGGGTTGCGACAAATTTAACGTTTAACCTCGGGTAAGCCACTGTTGTCCTGATATGTTCGCAGGCACGCATAGACGTAAAACAAGCAAAGGAATGCGTAACAGGCAATTTCCCTCCTAAAGCTAACCCGGCAGCAATTCCCACCATGTTCTGCTCTGCCACACCTACTTCTATATGTCTTTGCGGAAAAGCCTGCTGGAATTGTATTGACTGCGTGGATTCTTTTAAATCCGCTTCCAGCGCGACCAGCTCGGGGTATTTTTCACCCATTTCCACCAGGCACCTTCCATATTCCCCGCATAACGATTTCTTGGGCATTTAATTTACGCTTTTAGTTTCTCTTCTGGCTATTTCAGCATGCTCACCCTTTAAAGGCCTGCCATGCCATTCATGATTATTTTCCATAAAGGAGATGCCTTTACCCTTTACGGTATTTGCTATAGCTAAGGAAGGCTTGCCCTTTACAAAAGGAGCTGCCTTCAACACCATTATAATCTCCTGCAAATTATGGCCGTTTATCTCTCTGACTTTCCAGCCAAAGGCTTCCCATTTGTCTTTGTAAGGCTCAAGTGCCATAATTTTTTCAGTAGGGCCGTCTATCTGTATCTTGTTTCTATCAATAATTCCAATCAGGTTGTCAAGTTTATAGTGGCTCGCTGACATAGCAGCTTCCCAGATTGAGCCTTCCTGTGTTTCTCCGTCACCCATCAAAACAAATACCCGGTAAGAATCATTGTTCATTTTTCCAGCTAGGGCTAAACCTACGCCAACGGACAAACCATGACCAAGGGAACCGGTATTTGCCTCTACACCAGGAACCTTTGAAGCGTCGGGATGGCCGCAGAGTAAACTATTATCCTGCCTGAAGCTCAACAGGGTTTTTAAGTCAATAAACCCTGCCAGGTGCAATGCCGTATACAAAGCTACAGATGAATGGCCTTTACTTAAAATAAAACGGTCTCTGTCACTGCGGAATGGATTTCCCGGGTCTATATTCATTACCTCAAAATATAGCGCGACTAATATGTCAATGCAGGAAAACGCGCCTCCTGGATGGCCGCAACCTGCGCAAATCAGGGCTTCAACCATAAGCTTCCTGGCCTTATCCGTAATCTGCTTTAGCTCATCTGTTCTGTTATCGCTTATCTTTCTCATTTGTATATTGTGAATTCTGGCTGATGCCGCTGTAATCTATGTATATGGTTTTCAATTCAGAAAATACATCTAAGGCCTGCACCCCAGGTTCCCGTGTCCCAATGCCGGAATTCTTTAGCCCACCAAAGGGCAGATGCGGCTCTGAGCCAAAGGTAGGCGCATTTACATAACAACAGCCGGCCTCAATGCGTTCTAAGGCATACATCGCAGAGTTGATATTAGAAGTAAATATGGAAGCAGTTAGGCCATAATCTACATCATTTAATTTATCAATTGCTTCCTGGAGGCTCTTTATTTTAAAAACAGCCAGCACAGGTCCGAATATCTCTTCCTGTGCAATTCTTGAATGAATATCAACACCCGTAAGAATAGTTGGTTCAATAAAGTTGCCCTTTGCAAATTTCCCGCTTTTTAGAGCCTTGCCCCCAAATATAATCTTGGCCCCGTCTTTCTTTGCCTCTTCAATATAAGACATAATTTTATCAAATTGCCGCCTGCTGATAATAGGGCATACCTTCGTATCGGAATCCTTGCCTATGCCAACCTTCATTAGTTTTGTTTCGTTGATGAGCTTCGTTAAAAAGGCTTCAAAAATAGACCTGTGCACAAAAATCCTGCTGGTTGAGGCGCATCTTTGTCCGGCAGTAGAAAAAGCACCTGCGACAACTGCCTTTGCCGCTGCCGGGAGGTCAGCATCATCCATTACTATAAGGCCGTTTTTACCTCCTAATTCCAGGGAGCATTTTTTCATCTGGCGGCCGCATTCCTGAGAAATCAACTGGCCTACTTTAGTTGAGCCGGTAAAAGAAATCAATTTGACTTCAGGGTGTTTTACCAGTGCCTGGGCTGCTTTGCTTCCTGAGCCATAAACAATATTAACCACACCGGGAGGAAATCCAGCCTCTTTCAAAATTTCTCCCAATAAGTAAGCAGTAAGAGGTGATTCTTGCGAAGGTTTTAAAACAACCGTATTCCCGCAGATTAAGGCAGGAAATAATTTCCAGGTGACAATAGCCATCGGCGCATTCCAGGCAGTTATTAATCCGCAGATACCTACGGGAATTCTTTTAGTTAATGCCCAGCGTTTCGGCAGGCTTGAAAAAGTAGTCTGGCCATACATCCGCCTGCCTTCTCCTGCCATAAAATAGGCTACATCAATGCTGGATTGTATATCTCCGAGTGATTCCGGCATGGTTTTACCCATCTCCCAAGTAATCACCTTTGCCAAAGATTCCTTTTTTTTCATAAGTAAGCAACCGGCATTATATATTAAATCACCCCTCTTGGGCGCCGGCAGTTGGCTCCAGTAAGCAAATGCGTTATGAGCTGCCCTAACTGCCCTGTCAATGTCTTCTTCTGCCGAATCAGGAAATAATCCGATAATATCGGAATTATCTGCAGGGTTGATATTTTCAAAATACCTGCCTGTAGCAGGCGCCGAAAATTTTCCGTCAATAAGATTTCTATATTTTTTCATGTCTCACCTTTTTTTACCAGGCAGTAAAGCCTCCATCAATAATTATATTGGAGCCTGTCATATAAGAAGAGGCATCCGAAGCCAAAAATAGAATCGCTCCATTGTATTCAAATTCTTTGGCCATCCTGGCCATTGGCACTCTCCTGGCATACTCTCTAAGGAATTCTTTATCTTGATTATTAAAAACCCCTCCGAGGGAAAGGGTATTTACCCTCACCTTTTTATCTGCCCAATAGGTGGCCAGGTAACGGCTAAGGTTAATCACCCCTGCTTTTGTTGCTGCATAACTGACCGGCTTAAAAAATGGCTTGCCTTTTTTTGCACGATATTTATAAATCCGCTGGTCCGGAGAAATATTGCCGTAAATAGAAGAAATATTAATAATGCTTCCGCCATTGTTTTTAGCCATATACCCACCCACAACCTGACAGGCCAGAAACATCCCCGTAAGATTAACCTGGAGGGTTTTATTCCAAATTCTTTCTGGATAATCCTCAAATGCGCTGCTCGCCTCAGACCTTAAAGCGGGGGCGACATCCAATGCGGCATTATTTATTAAAATTGACGGCTTGCCTAAATCTTTTACCGTTTTTATTAGTGCCTGTGCTATAGAAGACTTTTTAGTTATATCCACCCTGTAAAGCTTCAAACAGCGATTATTCATCTGGGAAACAAAATAATTATTTTTTTTATTGATATTTATATCAAATACGGCAACCTTAGCATTATGCCCTAAAAGTGTTTTGGCATATTGGGTTCCCAACTGGCCCATTCCTCCGGTGATAATCGCTATCCTTTTTTCAACGCTAAAAATATCATTCATCATGCACTACCCCTTGTTTTTAAATTGTATATAAAATCGCAAATTTCTCTTACTGCTCCCCTGCCGCCTTTTAATTTAGTCCTGTACCTGGCCAGTTTAATGATATCGCGGTGAGAATCAGCAACAGCTATCGGAAAACCGACTTTTTTTAAACACTCTGAGTCATTAATATCATTCCCTACAAAAGCTACCTGATTAAGCAAAATGCCCCTTTTCCTGATTTCAGCAGATAGTTTTTTGAATTTATCCCGGCAATTATTAATATACTTAATTTTCAGCTTCCTAGCCCGGTGTTTCAATATATCGTTTGGCTCCGATGATAAAATCAACAGATCTACACCTATCTCTTTTAATCGTGATAATCCTATGCCGTCTGACCTGTAACAGCGAACAAGCTCCTGGCCGTTTTCATCAATAAATACGCAGTTATCCGTAAATACACCGTCAAAGTCAAAGACGACAAACTTTATTTTTTTTGCAATATTATATATACGGCTCATCTTCATTTTGCGATATAGCTTTTATCAGCAGCCTTTTCTGTTTCTAGATGTTCAAGTAAAATTATTGATTCTTCCGGCAGGTTTACTTTCAACCTCCTGCCGATTATTTTGTTCAAATGATATGGCTCTAATCCCTCTGCAGGGGACTTAATACAAATATCATCTTCGGTCAATATATGCCCTGCGGCTAGCGCTGATTTTGTATATAAACTTTTGCCCATTTTTATTTTTGCCTTTAATTCTGATTTTAGAAGCCCTTTCTTCCCGTCACCCAGCATAACATCCAACCTTCGTAAGTCCCGCACCTGCTTTCTTAAGCCCTCAGGCTCAAGAGAAAATTTATGGTCTGTGCCCTTCCAGGAATGATTTATCGTAAAATGTTTTTCAATAACTCTGGCGCCTAACATACAGGCAATTACAGAAGCCAATATCCCGTTATCATGCCCGGAGTAGCCGATTATGGCATCGGGAAATTCTTTTTTAAGAGTCTGGATGATACCTAAATTTAATTCTGAATATTCGCAAGGAT
>JAQUAH010000064.1 GCA_028687345.1 Candidatus Omnitrophota bacterium
GGGTTACTGCTTATTATTTCCACGGCAATTTTCGCTGCTATACTTGCCATACGATGGAACAGTACTCAAAAGAAGCGATACAGGAAAATTTTAAGGATGCACTTTCCTCTGGAAAGCTGGAATTTAAGGTAGTTAATACGGACGAACGCGGTAATGAGCACTATGTTAATGACTACCAGCTTTATACAAAATCTCTTGTATTATCCTTATTAAAAGATGGTAAAGAGATAAAATCAAAAAATCTTACCAAGATTTGGGAATACGTCCGCGATAAACAAAGATTCTTAGAATACGTCAGCGAAGAAGTTAATAATTTCTTAAAGGAAGCCAAGTGACAGAAATTTTGATTAGTTTTGGATCGGCATTGTGGTTGGGTATCTTGACCTCGATAAGCCCTTGCCCTTTGGCTACTAATGTGGCAGCCATATCGTTCCTAGCTAAAAAGATAACTCACCCATTTTTTGTTTTACTCTCCGGCATCGCCTATACCGCTGGCAGAATGATTACCTATGCGCTATTGGGGTTTATTCTTGTTAATTCTATTTTGGGGATCCCTGAGGTAGCGCAATTTCTGCAGAAATATATGGTCAAAGCCCTTGGGCCTATACTTATTGTTACAGGATTAATTTTACTGGATGTGATTAAGATAAATTTACCGGGATTATCGCTTTCCCAAAAGCACCATAATAAGCTTGTTGAAGCCGGTGTCCCGGGAGCATTTTTGTTAGGAGCGATATTTGCGCTTGCGTTTTGCCCGGTATCAGCAGCCCTTTTCTTTGGCAGCCTCATTCCGCTTGCGCTTCAATCTAAGTTTGGGGTAACGTTGCCATTCATTTACGGAATCGGTACAGGCTTACCGGTATTAGCTTTTGCTGTTGCGATTGCCGCCGGCATTACTTCATTAAGCCATTGGTTTCATAAGCTAACAAGGTTAGAACATTATATGAGAATAATTACAGGCGTAACATTTATATTAGTGGGCGTATATTATACCGGTATTTATATATTAAAGCTTTTTTGAGGTTAACTTGGAAATAGAAAAAGACAAAGATTATGAGATTATTGTTTTTCCTAATCAAGACGAAGGCCTTAGGGCGCAGCGAATTTTAGTAGAGCGGGAGATAGGTTTTAAACATATTTCTACCTTGGCAGTTGTGGTCCCTGAAAAAACATATCAAGATATCTGTCGCCTTTTGACTAAAGAAGACGCTCTTATTAGTGGGTATTACCCGTTTTTATACCGCGATTACGAGGGTAATTTTTTTAAAACAGTTCGGGAATACAAACCATCTGGTAAAGAAGATGATTATTTAAAATCGATTACGCTTTGCTATGTTGCCCCCTGCATGGCGGATGAGAAAAAGATACGCTTGATTGCCTTTCTTGACCGCGACATATCGGAACTTTTGCCCTATCTTAATGCCGTCATAAAAGGAGCCTCGTATAACAAGAATGCGCCGACACTCACCTACGCCAAAGAGCGCCGGCTTATTAATCTTTATAACATTAAGATTACCATTGCCAAAGCAGATGATATTATCGATGCCTGGAAAGTTCTGGACGAGATTAAGGCGCTCATAAATAAAACTTATAAAAACAAAGATACAATAAAGCCAAGTTATGAAGAGAAAATTAAAGTAACTGCTCTGCAGATCTATGGCTGGCTTCCTAAAAGTAATTGTAAAGTTTGTGGCGAGGCAACGTGCCTTGCCTTTGCGTGCAGGCTTTTGCTGGGAGAGCAGAAATTGGAGAATTGTAAGCCTTTATTTACCGATACTAAATTCGCAGAAAATAAGCAAATTATGCAGGAAATGACAGAGGCGTTAGGGCTTTAACTTTTCGATAATGGGAATAATTAGAGGAGAATAAGCAAATGGAAAATATCCTTAAACTTGTGGGAGTGATATTGTTTTTAGCTTTAGCGTCCGTATCGCTTGCCATCCGTTTCAGATTAACGAAACATGAGGATGATATTATGAAAGATAAAAAAGATTCAAAATCGGTTATGGCTAAGATAATTCAAAATAGCTTTATGATTAAATAATAGCAAGATCAATTCTATAAAAGAGGGGTATATATGCCTGAATCCGATAGCAATATAAAGCTTCCGTTTTTTGAGAGGTATCTTTCTTTCTGGGTAATCCTTTGCATTATCGCTGGCGTAATTATCGGAAAAATATTTCCTGCGGGAGTAAATTTTTTAAGTAAGTTGGAAGTATCGCAGGTGAACATTCCGGTTGCGGTTCTTATCTGGTTGATGATTTATCCGATGATGGTGCAGATCGATTTCTCCAGCATTGTAAGGGCAGGGAAAAAACCTAAGGGCTTAGTAGTAACATTAGTGGTAAATTGGCTGATTAAACCCTTTTCCATGGCGGTATTTGCCGCGATATTCTTAAAATACATCTTCGCCGCTTTTATCAGTCCCGCTTTAGCCAAAGAGTATATCGCCGGCGCCATACTTTTAGGAGCTGCGCCTTGTACGGCCATGGTCTTTGTCTGGAGCTATTTAACTAAGGGCGATCCTGCCTATACCCTGGTTCAAGTAGCGGTAAATGACTTGGTAATATTAGTTGCTTTTGTCCCTATTGTTAAATTCCTGCTGGGGGTAAATCAGATTTCTGTGCCTTATGATACCTTAATTTATTCCACCATTTTCTTTGTTGTTATCCCGCTTTTAGGCGGGTATATTTCTAGGATGTATCTATTGAAGATGAAAGGTACAGATTGGTTTGAAAACGTATTCTTAAAGATGCTTAAGCCGGTAACAATTTTAGGGTTACTATTGACCTTAATTATTCTTTTTGCTTTCCAGGGGAATATTATACTCGGGAATCCCCTTCATATATTGTTAATAGCCGTTCCATTGATAATTCAAACTTATTTTATTTTCTTTATAGGTTATTTATGGGCTAGAAAATGGCGTTTAGCTCATGCGATTGCTGCTCCTGCGGGAATGATTGGGGCAAGCAACTTTTTTGAACTATCCGTAGCTGTGGCAATTTCTTTATTTGGATTAAAGAGCGGGGCCGCGCTTGCAACCGTAGTAGGTGTCCTTACCGAAGTGCCAATAATGCTGAGTTTGGTTAATTTTTCCAATAAGACCCGGCACTGGTTTGAGCCAAAGAAGAAAATAATTCCAGAACCGGTAAAAATAGAAAAGGGAGAACCGATGTGGGAAAAAGTATTGATTGCTACCGATTTATCAAAGGCATCTAGCGAGGTTGTGGATTGTGTCGCTCATTATGGAAAAGCCTTTTCAAGAGAAGCGAAGCTCACCCATATTATTTCCGTAGAAACCGCCGGTGGTCTTGAAGACACGCTTGAAAAAGTTGAAAAACCGATTATGAAAAGACAGGCAGAAAGACTAAACGCGGCGGGTATTGCTGCAACATATTCATTCGGCTATGGGATTCCTTTTGTGGAGATAAACCGCATGATTGCGGATGAGGGTTATAAATTACTGGTCTTAGGTTCGCATGGCAAAAGCATGTCAAAAGAAATATTATTGGGTAGTGTTTCCGATAGTATTATCAGGAACCTTAAGATTCCCGCTCTTATTATTAAATGCCCGAAAGAAGAGACTAATATTTGCGCTTTTAGCTTATCAGGCAATATTCTATTTCCTACAGATTTTTCTGATAATGCAAAAACAGCTTTTGAGGTTTTAGCAAGCGTCGCTCGCCATTACAAAGCAAAAGTTACTCTTTATCACGTTCAGGATGTAAATATTATATTTCCTCATTTAAAGCACAAATTAACAGAGTTTAACACTATAGATAAGCAGCGGCTTGAAGTTTTGAAACAAACCTTGATAGGCAAAGGAATAAAAGAAGTAACCACTAAGCTTGAGACAGGACATGCAAAGCAGGCAATTATCAACGAGATAAACAATAATAAATACAATCTAGTTGTCATGGGTACGCAAGGCAGAGGCTGGATAGAGGAGGTTTTTATTGGCGGTATAGCCCATGCAGTTGTAAGGAAATCAAATTCATCTTTATTATTAGTGCCCCACAAAAGATAAGAGTTTAATCTTATGTCGAAGGGAAGGAGGATATTGTGGAAAAGAAACGTGAAAAAACAGATTTAACTAATAATATCAGAGAAAAGGCAAGGGAATTGTGGGAAAAGGATGGATGTAAACAGGGCAATGATTTGGCCTATTGGTTACAGGCTGAAAAGATTGTAAAAGGGCAAAGGAAGAAATAGCTATTTGTCGTCAATGTCCGCTAAGCGTCAATGGACATAAAATAAGGCTTTACCCTTCAAAGAGTTACGTGATTTAAAGCCAGAAATTACCGGACAAAACGGACAAATTACGCGAGGAATTACCTCTCTAAATCCCGAATTTCCTTGATAATCGCGCTACCCGGCCATATAATACATACTTGTAAATAGAGAGAGGTTTCCCCTCGGCCCATACAAGAGGAATCCTGATTTTCAACTTCATCCGCGACAAAATATTTTACGAGGGTTTTTGTTTGGGGTAAAATAAAGATGATGAGCAAGACCGATAGTGCTTTGAAACAGAATGAGGAGTATTATCGCAGATTAGTCCAGGATGCTAATAGCATCATCCTGCGTATGGATACAAAGGGCAGGATTACTTTTCTTAATAAATTCGCAGAGAAATTTTTCGGATTTAAAGAAAAAGAAATACTGGGCAAAAGCGTAATCGGGACAATAGTGCCGCTTACCGATACTGCAGGAAAAAATTTGGAGTCCATGATTAATGATCTAGTGCATAAGCCGGGCAAGTACGTCAATAATGATAATGAAAATATGCTTCACAGCGGGGAGCGAGTATGGATATCATGGACTAACAAGGCATTGTTTGACAAGAAAAAGCAGATAAAGGAGATACTTTGTATCGGTAATGATATAAGCAAGATAAAAGAGGCCGAAGAGCTTCTAAAACAAATGGATAAGCGAAAGTCGGCTTTTGTCGCTAATGTTTCCCATGAATTTAAAAATCCTTTATGTATCATAAGAGAGTCATTATCCGGTATCCTTGATGGTCTGTTGGGGCATGTAGAGGAGGACCAGAGAATAATGCTTGAAAGCGCTGTAAAAAGCACGAACAGACTTATCAGGTTAGTAACTGATCTTCTGGATGTTACAAAGATAGAAGCAGGGAAGATGAAGTTGAAAAAAGAGCGGATAGATATTGCTGCGCTGGTAAATGAAGTAATAGCTGACAATAATGCCGATATTTCCAAGAAAAATCTTACCCTTGAGAAAAATTTTTCAAGCAATACAGGATTTATCCTGGCAGACAGTGATAAACTTACCGAAGTTATTATTAATTTGTTGAGCAACGCTGTAAAATATACTCCTGACGGAGGGAGGTTAACTATCGCGCTTTCCGGTTCAAATAAGGATATCCGTTTTGAAATATCCGATTCAGGGCCAGGTATTGCCAAGCAGGATTTTTATAAGCTATTTGATAAATTTGAGCGCCTGACAGCAGAAAGGCAGGAAGGAACCGGTTTAGGCCTTTCCATAACCAAGGATATCATAGAACTTCATAAGGGTAAGATTTGGGTAGAAAGTGAGGTTGGCAAAGGAAGCAAATTTATTTTTACCCTGCCAAGGGATTTACGGGAATAAATCTGGGATAGACACCGGAACAAACCTTCCCGGGTAGTGCAGATAGGGTGCCTTGTTGAATGTTGCTGTTCGATCTGGACGGAGATGCCACCTGATAGCATGCCTCGTTTTCAATTGACAGAATGTTTTTTTTGAGTTATTATTATTCATAAATTAGCCTAATTGCTAAAGCCTCTACATGTAAAGTAGAGGCTTTAAAGCAAACGGGGGAACCAAATGTTCGGGGCGAATATCCCCAGAGCAGGGGATTAGGGATTCTCAGTCCTAGCCCGACAGCTAACCTCGTAAGCTAGATTGAGAGAATGCAACCAGAGAAAATCATTCTCTGGTTTTTTACTTTATATGGCAAACACAGGTTCCTTATTAGCGGTTGTCTTTGTTCCTCTGGCGGGGGCATTTATCCTGCCATTTGCGGGAAGGATTTCTGTCTTCCTGCGTAATTTACTTTCCTTAATTTTTATCCTTGTATCTTTCGCCTGCGCCGTAAAAATGATTCCCCTTTGCCTGCAAGGCCAAACTATGCAATTTAGTTTAGAATTTCCGCTGGGATTTAATTTTATCCTCTACGCAGACAGTTTAGCGGTATTTATGGCGGTTGTTTCGTCGCTCTTAAGCGCAATTATCATAATTTACTCCTTTAGCTACATAGCACATTATGAAAACCAGAATGAGTATTATTCTATGGTTGTGCTTTTTCTGGGTGCAATGAGGGGGATTACTTTTTCCGCAAAGTTGATTTTCTTATATATTTTCTGGGAAATTACCGCGATTACCAGCTGGCGCTTGATTGGTTTCTTTAGGGGCAAGACCGATATTTTGCGTGCAGACAAAGCTTTTTTAGTGACCGTGTTTGGTGCGTTAACAATGCTGATTGGTTTTATTGCTATCTTTCAGCAAACAGGTTCATTTGACCTTAGCGTGATAAAAGAGGCAGTAAGAGCAAAGCCCTTAAGTAATGTTATTATAGGGTTAATCCTTGTAGGCATCCTTTCCAAATCTGCAACACTTCCTTTTCATACCTGGCTTCCTGATGCCGGTGTGGCGCCGTCACCGGTAACTGCGCTTTTGCACGCGGCAATCTTAGTGAAAATCGGTTTGTATGTTTTTGCCCGCTTGTTTGTGGTGAATATCAGTTTTGGCGCTTTGTGGCAAAATTATCTACCCTGGATTGCCGGAATAAGCGCGATAATTTCCGCTGCCGCAGCCTTAAAAGAAACGGATCTGAAACGTTTAATTGCATATTCAACGGTCAGCCAGATCGGTTTTATATTTTTTGGCTTAGCTATAAATAATACTATAGGTATTGCCGGAGGCCTGCTTTATATTTTAACTCACGGCTTAGCCAAGGCCGGGTTATTCTTATGTGCCGGTATCATCGAGCAGAATACCGGGACTAAAGACATCACCAAGCTCGGAGGATTAATCAAGACTATGCCTTTGACTGCGCTAGCATTTCTTTTTTGCTCTTTTTCGGTAATGGGTATCCCGCCTTTTGGCGGATTCTTTGCCAAGTATTTGGTATTTTCCGGAGCAATTTCCAGCGGCAGGATGTATGTAACCGCCTTATTTTTAATCGGCGCTTTTATGACTATTCTTTATCTTTTCCGGGTATTTTCCTTAGTATTCTTAGGCGAGAATAAAATTGAAGCAAAAGAAGGTTCCTGGGGTATGGTTTCTAGCGTGGCCTTACTGGCAGTACTTTCTCTACTGAGCGGCGTATTAGTACGCTATCCGATAAATTTCTTAGAGAATTTTCTAGGGCGTATTTTAGGAGCAGCATAAATGCCGGATAAATTTCTCCAATTTTTAGTAATGGCGCCTATCTGCGCTGGCTTGTTAGCCTTAGGCATACCCCGTAGGTTAAAGGGGTTCTTTGCCTTGTTGGCTAGCTTTGCTGTGTTAGCTGCTTCTTTTCTTATTTTTGGCAAAGAGAGCAGCTTAAAGCTTGGAGAAATAGGTTTTGGCATAGCCTTAAATTTCCGGCTCTATCACTTTAGCAGTTTTATTGTGGCAGCGGTAAGCGCATTTACTTTTTTTAGCGCGCTTTATTGCCTGTCTTTTTTTAATAAGAATAATAATCCGCGCCAATTCCATGCCTATCTTTTATTATCCCTGGGATTTACTAATGGAGCAGTGCTGGCAGATAATCTGGTAGCGATGTTATTTTTCTGGGAGGGCCTGCTCTTAGTATTATTTGCGTTGATTAGCCAGTCAGGAAGCAACGCAGCATTTAAGACCGCGATCAAGGCCTTCGTGATCGTAGGAATTTCTGATTTATGCATGATGGCCGGTATTGCCCTTACCGGACGCTTGGCCGGAACACTAAATATTACCGAAATAAACCTTATGCCGCAGGGCTTAGCAGGTATTGCCTTTATATTATTGGTGATTGGAGCGATTTCTAAAGCCGGGGCTATGCCCTTTCATACCTGGATTCCGGATGCGGCAGTGGATGCGCCGCTTCCTTTTATGGCCTATTTTCCCGCGGCCTTAGAAAAACTTTTGGGCATTTATTTCTTGAGCCGCATCTGTTTGGATTTGTTTAAACTCCAGGCTGGTTCAGGATTAAGTGTCCTGCTGATGAGCCTGGGAGCTATTACCATAATTTTAGCGGTAATGATGGCTTTGGTACAAAAAGACTATAAGCGGCTTTTATCCTACCATGCTATTAGTCAGGTAGGGTATATGATTTTAGGCATAGGAACAGCGCTTCCCGTAGGTATTGTAGGAGGGCTGTTCCATATGTTAAATAATGCCTTATACAAGAGTTGTTTGTTTTTTACTGCCGGCGCAGTAGAAAAAGAGACCGGGACTACGGATTTAGCAAAGTTAGGCGGGTTATTCAGAAAAATGCCGTTTACCTTTATTAGTTTCTCTATTGCCGCAGTATCTATTTCCGGCATGCCGCCCTTTAACGGCTTTTTCTCAAAAGAATTAATCTATGATGCTGCTTTAGAAAGAGGAATGATATTTTATTTAGCGGCTTTAGTGGGCTCATTTTTTACTGCGGCTTCATTTTTAAAGTTAGGGTCTGCTGCCTTCCTGGGCCAATCCCGCCAAGAACATAAGGAGGTGAGGGAGGCGCGCCCAACCATGCTTATTCCCATGATTACCCTGGCCTTAATTTGTATTCTCTTTGGCATATTTAATAATCTAGCAATAAAAAAATTCTTCCAGCCTGTCCTCTTAGGGGGCCTGCAAAGCAATCACTTCTTTGATTTTCATACAAACATAACCCTTGTTGTCATTACCTTGCTGGTTCTTCTGGGCGCTTTTATACATCATCTGATAGGGGTAAAAATAAATGGCAGCGGGCTTAAGGCAGTAGATCATATTTATCATTTTGCCCCATTTCATAAAATATACGTTTGGCAGGAGAAAAAATATTTTGACCCTTATGAAATCGCAATAAAGCTAGGGCGCAGAATTTCTGATTTGCTTTGGCGCATAGACAGAATGATAGATTGGGTATATGATTCTTTGGTTACCGGGTTGGTTTACACATTTTCCAGGACAATCCATCGCCTGCACTCAGGTTACTACGTAGTTTATCTGATCTGGGCACTGGCGGGAGCGTTTTTAGTGATGTTGTTTGCCTTCAAATAAAAGGAAAGCTATGGCTTCAGTTTTTATTTTAGCCCCATTTTTATTATTAATTATCCTCAACCTGCCATTTAAATTTTTAAGAAGGGGAATTGCCTTTTGGTTGGCTGCCGGCCTGCTTTTGATTCAGATTTTATCCAGCGCGCTGCATCAAAGGATTGCGGCACATATTCCTCCTGATTTGTTAAGGCTGTTTTTCTCTTTTAAATTATCGCTGGATACCCTGGCATTAGTTATGCTCTTTACTATCGGGATAGGTGCGTTGG
>JAQUAH010000065.1 GCA_028687345.1 Candidatus Omnitrophota bacterium
TTTGTTTTTTCACTCATCCAGAGCCTGGCCCGGGAGCTATAATCCTTAAAATCTATAATTTGCGCCTTATAAGTTGAAATGAGCCTGGACTGCTTTGCTACGCTATCATCAAAGTTCAAGATGCGAATAGATTTATTTAACATAAAAAATGGGGGTCCCTGTTTTTTGAATAGAATTCTTTAGAGGGGCCTTTTTAAAATAATTATATATTCTCTTTAGGTTTTTAAAGGGGAGGCAGGGGAGTTTCTTTTTCTTAAAATAACGCAATAAATCTCTTTTCGCAAATACGACGTCCGCATATTTAGCAGGACAGATATCCGAATGCCCATCGCCAATGTAAAATATTATAGATTCTTTATGCACGTTTGCTAAGAGGTTTTTTCTTTTGCAATGTGCGCAGGATTGGCAATCGCTGTCCCTGTGGGGAAACTGCGGTATAAGCCTATCGCGTTGAAACCGTAATTTATTCGAATATATACGCAAATTTCCGACGGCATTATACTTCAAAATACGGCTCAATATATAATCAAAATTATCGCTAAGTACTATTGTCTTAATTCTTTTGGCCTCAAGGAGATTAAGCAGTCTTTTAAAATAGCGGTCCAATTTAATAGTCAATAGATATTTATCTAATGCCTTCCTGGTCATCCTGATGCCTTTCAGTTGCCCGGAAAGGCAGGCCCTAGAGCCGATCTGGCCCTTCCTCCAGCTTTCCTCCAGTTCTAACCAGCGGTTATCCCGAGAAAAACGCGCAAGCATATCATCCAGGACATCGCATGAAGTAATTGTGTTATCAAAATCGAAAAAAACAACACAGTTACTGCTGTTGAATTCTTTATTGTAATTTCTTCCCATAAATATAAAGCGGCAGGTCCTTTTGCAGTATATATCGAAAATAAGACCTCTTGCCTTTGTGTAACGGGATGAAACCCTGTTTCCTAAAAAATTCACCTGCTTCATCGGACATAGTAGCCAGGTGCACTCCCGGTATTTTTTCCTGACTCAAATAATTTAGGTAAGCGGCAATCAATCTTGAGCCGGCATTTAAGTTTCTAAAGTTTGCCCGAATATTTATATGAAGGATTGCCGGATACGCGGTATTAAAATCTGGCATTTGAAATTCCCTGCGCAGGAAACTCAAGAAACAATTGAAGATAAAGATTATATTCTTTTTTCTGAATAATGTACCCCTTTTAATAACTTTGATTAACAGCTTAGGAAATATTTTAAACTGAAAAATATCTTTAAGTAAGCTTACGCCCTTTGCTCCTATTAAATACCCCATCACCAGATTATTGCTTTCAGCTATAAAGCAGGATTGCGGCTCATAATCAGTGAAATATTGCGTCAGAAAATCCATTAAAATATCCTTGTCCTCAAAAAAAACATCAGCGGGCTTGCCTATAAAGGCAGTGTCCCAGGCAATCTCTCTTACAAAAGGACGGTCGATTTTTTTATATCTGCGGATGATGATTTCTTCCATTCTTCAGGCTCTAATTTGGCAGTATCTTTACAATATATTCATCACCGATAATTTTCAATAACTCTACCTTAACCCCGCCATCCCTGGCCAAGCGCTGCATATCCTTAAAAGAAGTTTTGGTGAGGATGCAATAGGTTACTGGCCGCTTTTTCAAGAAATCCAGGGCATTTTCATCAGTATCTAAATAAGTCAGGGGGTGCGGACTAAAAAAATTAGCTGCCAAGCGCCCTAAATTAACGACGGCAACCTCCTTATCCGTATAGAACCTTACCCCCCGTACAAACGGCTTTGAGCAAAGAATGGAATTTTCTACATTATGGTTATTCAATAAATATTCGCAGGCATTTTTGTTGGATACATAAGAGTCAAAGTTTTGCTGTTGCGAAAAAACAAAAAATAAAATTAAGGGCAGTTGAAAAGATAAAAGACAGACATTGACCATGAATTTTCTTCTGATAAGAAAAAACAGCATTGCTGCCAGGACAACGCTATAGAAAACAATGAAACCGTAGACCGGAATTTTGGAAGGTACATATTTGGAATATTTTGTAACGCTTATAATTAATCCTATCGGCAGCAGGAGAAGAAAAAACCAGGAAACTGTCAAAATCATAGACAGCATCCTGTGCTTGCGAGAAATTATTGCGGTAGAGATGAAATCTCCGGTAACTAATGCCAAGGCGGGGAACAAAGGAAGGATATAGCTCACGAGCTTAGAATGCGCTATCTGAAATACCGCCAAAATTACGAAAATCCAAGACGCCAGAAAAAGATAAATCGGGTTCGCACTGTTTCTTTTTATCTCTTTGAAAAGATATATAAAGCCCCCTGCTACAAAAATACTCCAAGGAAACATGGACCCGAACATAGATAAGGGGTAAAAATACCACGTGTCTGCCTTGGAATGCTCTGCCTTAAAAAGTCTTCTTATGTGGTCATTATAGAAAAATTCCTGGGTAAAACTTTTACCGAACTTATTAATCATGAATACATACCACGGCAATGCAAGCAGAAGAAATACCGCCAGACCAAGCAAAGAAGCCCTGCAAAAAATAAAATTCAACTCCTTTTTAATTGCCAAAAACAGAATTATTATAAGAGCAGGCAATAAGAACCCTAACGGGCCCTTGGTTAATACGGCTAAGGCGGAAAAAACAA
The DNA here is from genome assembly GCA_028687345.1 of Candidatus Omnitrophota bacterium. Classification (GTDB taxonomy): domain Bacteria; phylum Omnitrophota; class Gorgyraeia; order Gygaellales; family Profunditerraquicolaceae; genus JAQUAH01. The sequence goes on from JAQUAH010000065.1 coordinate 2,642, forward strand.
AGAACAGGATAATACCGCTTGCCTTTCTTTTTGTATCCGTATAGCCCCAGAAGAAAGACGTCAAAGACAGCAGGATAAATACGGAAAAAATCATGTCGGTAAATACCGTCCTGGCAAGGCCTATATACAAACCAGAAGACATCAATACCAATGCACAAAGAAATGCCTTCTTTTTATCCTTGTATCCATTAAGACCGAGAAAATAAACTGCGATTGCGCCTAATATTGCGAATACCGACGGGAAAAGACGGGCAGTAAAATTAGAGACCCCGAACCAGGCAAATCCAATGCGCAGAAGCCAAAAAGTAAAAATCGGTTTCTCAAACTGCGGCTGCCCGAAAAGATACGGTACTAGCCAAGTCTCCTGCTGTTTCATTTCTTTTGCAGTCTGGGCATAGAACACCTCATCGGGGTGGGTAAGATTAATGGCGCCATTGCCGAACATAAGAAAAATTGAAGAAAGAAAGACTAAGGCTAAGATAACTTTAAAATTGCTGGCTTTTTCCATGTTCATTGATTTAGTTGTGGCAAGTTAGAGTTTGCGTTTATTTTAAGTCAATCTTTTAATTAAGTCCTGGGCAACTTTTTTCCCGGATAAAAGCATTCCTCCGAATATCGGCCCCATACGCGGGCCTCCGAATACGGCATTGGCGCACATACCGCAGGTAAAAAGACCGGGAGCTACTTCTTTCGAATTTCTAATAATCATATCCTCTGCAACTTCTGCCCACATTGATTTCTCTCCCATAATCTTTCCTGTCTTTGTCTTAAGTTTTAACCCGGATTTTCTTTCTGCGATATGCACTACCTCTGCGGCATGCCCTGTTGCATCAACCACAAAATCCGCCCTCATGGTAATCGGGTCAACGTGCAAATTGGCTATTTCAACTGCAGTCCAGTTTAAGACTAAACCGCAGATACGGTTTTTTCTAATCATTACATCTTCTGCGCTTAAAAGATTAAATATCTTTACCCCCGCCTTTACGCTTTTCGAACAGATCGTGGAGACTGCCTCAATGGAATCAGATAAATAGTAATTTTCCTCGTATAGCCTGCTTCTTACGCCGAATTCATCCAGGATCTCTTTGGCCTTTCCCTGGACCACTATCTCATTGAACATTATGCCCCCTCCCCACATTCCGCCTCCCACAGACAGCTTTCTTTCAAAAATCACAACCTTCTTGCCCTTCTTTGCCAAATAATAAGCACAGCACATCCCAGCCGGCCCTGCCCCGACAATTGCCACATCTACCTCCAATGCATCTATAAGCTTCCTTTTATAAGATTCAATTATTGCCCGGGAAATCTTTATATCATCTAATTTCATAGTCTTTCCTCCATGGTTTTTAAATCCGCTCTTTTGGCGCCAGCCTTCACCATTTCCTTAATCGCTTCCTCTGAATCCTTAGGTCTTAGATTTACTCCTTTAATCGCATCCATTAATAATCTTACTTTAAGGCCTTTTTTTACGGCATCGTGAGTAGAAAATTTAATGCAATAGTCAGTGGCCAGGCCTGCGATATACAGCTCATTAATGCCTAGTATTTTTAACCAGGTCGAAAGCCCCATGCCATTGGCGTCCTCTGCATGAAAAGCCGAATAACTGTCTTTTTTGGGATCCATACCCTTATATAATAAAATTGCCTCTTTAGGCACTCTGAGTTTTGGATGAAATGCAGATCCTTTTGTATTTTGTACACAATGAACGGGCCAGACTCCGCCAAATTTTTTAAAATGCCTGGTTTTTCTGGGATGCCAATCCCGGGTGGCAAAAATAGGTAATTTTCTTTTTAGAAAAATCTTTATGTATTTATTGATAATGGGCACAATCTTATCCCCTTGCGGCACTGCCAATGCCCCTTCTGGAGAAAAGTCATTCTGGACATCAACGATTAATAAAGCTTTTTTAAGTTTCATTTTTATCTTATAAAAAACTAAAATCTCCCGGGTATTATTGCTTTACAAAAAGCGCACTTACCTTCTTTTATATTATATTCCAAAACGCTAAAACCCTCTCTTTTGATTAATAATTTCTTGCAGTTATGACAGTAAGTATCGTTGCCCCAGCCCCAGACATTGCCGACATATAGATAATTTAGCCCCGCATTTTTTCCTGTCTCTAGTGCTTTTTTTAGGGCTTCCTGCGCAGTAGCTTTGCGTTCAGTAAATTGGTAATCGGGGTGAAAACGTGAAATATGCCAAGGTATATTCGTGTTGACGCTGGCGATAAATTCCGCGATTGCCCTTAATTCTTCCTCAGAATCATTCTCTCCTGTTACCACCAAGGTAGTTACTTCAACCCAGATACCCAGTTTATGCATTAATCTAATTGAATTTAAAACCGGCTCTAAGCTTGCAGCACAAATTTTTTTGTAGGAGTTCTCCTTAAAGAACTTCAGGTCCACATTAGCAGCATCTAAATACGGCTTAATCATTTCTAAGGCCTCTTTAGTCATGTAACCGTTGGTGACGAAATTATTATATAAGCCTTTTTCTTTGGCTAACTTCGCAATGGCAAGAGCGTATTCAAAGAATATGGTAGGTTCGGTATAGGTGTAAGAGATGCTCCTGCACTTATTTTTTATTGCAGCTGCGACTATCTCTTGCGGTGAAACCTCTTCTTTGCCAAGTTCTGCGCCATCTTTTATCCTGGATTGTGAAATTTCCCAATTCTGGCAGAAACTGCATTTGAAATTACAACCAATGGTCGCGATAGAAAAACTTTCCGAGCCAGGAAAAAAATGATACAGCGGCTTCTTCTCAACGGGGTCCACGTGCATGGAAATGGGCTTTCCGTAAACATGGGTATACAATGTGCCGTCGATATTTTGCCTTACTCCGCAAAATCCGAATTTTGCTGAAGGAATCTTACAATGATGGCTGCAGAGAAAACAGTGGACGAGGTTATCTTTTAACTTCTCATATAATAGTGCTTCTTTCATACTCTAAATTTTAAAAGGAGATTGTTGTCTAGGGGGCTTACCTTAAATAATCTATTGCCCTCATGCCCGAATGTAGAACAGGCTATATCGGCATTGTTTCTACCGTTTAAATCACAATAACGACAGGTAATCTCGCAGGAAAGCCTGAGCAGTTCTTCGCTAAATTCCCCCCTCCCTAAAGAGGTAGGGCCTGCTAAATCATCAGTGGGTGAAAATAAATAATCACTTTCCCTGGCTAAATTAAGGAGGCACAGGTTTTCTTTTTCGTCCCTTCCTACTATTAGCTTTGCCTTATCGTTCAAACGAAAATGCCTTCCTAGTTTAAGCAGCTGGACTGCGTTCAAATTCAATTCCTCGTATTTCATTAAATTTTTTAAACGCGCGGCGAATTGCGGATCCGTCAGAAGACAGCCTCCGCTTGGGCAGGGATAATCATTAATACCTAATTCTCTGGCTAAATCCATCTGCTCTCTCCTGCCTCTGCCACTTATAGCCAATAGTTTATCTCTTGTTACCCAACCTTGCCTCTCGGGGAGTGTCGGCTCTAAGACCCTTGCCGATAGAGGCCGTAATACCAAATCTTGCAAGCCTGATTCCTTCTCAATTAATCGCATGGTATTTAACTTCTGCGACATCGGTCGCTGGCCTAAGACTTCGCCTGTAATTACAAAAGAGGCGCCTTCGCTATACATAAGGTCTTTGGCTTTTTTGAACAAAAGTATACGGCAATCAATACAAGGATTCATGTTTGAACCGTATCCGTGCCTGGGTTTTTTGACTATTTCTAAAAATTCATCCGTTACGTTTATACTGACTAATTTCAGGCTTAATTCTTTAGCTGTTGAATTTGCCCCGTATAAACAGCCTTTGGATGAGTGGTGATTACAAAGACAAAACGGGCTTACGGTATTTAGGCAGATTAACTCAATACCTAAATTCTGCATAATTTTTGTGGCTAATGTGCTATCTAAGCCACCGGAAATCAAGGCAATAGCTTTCATTTTAATGCAAAATCCCAAAATTAAGTATCGTACCTACGATAATACTGATAACTATCATGATCAGGGTAGATTTAATTAAATCCTTAAGTCCTAATTCTTTAAGCAAAACCGCGAATGTGGCAATACAGGGAAAAGATATAGCCAACAGCGTTGCGGCGATGAATAACTGTTTAGCAGAAAGCCCCAACGGCATAAGCATACCCACTGCTACATCTTTACGTAAAAAACCTATAACTAAAGCAACTACCGCTTCCTTCGGCAAGCCAAACAGGTCCTGGATTACCGGTGCAAATATCGCGGTTATAAAATCAAATAATCTGAAAAACATAAGAATATTTATTATCAAAACGCCTAATAAAACAATGGGGACAGCCTCAATTAAGAAACCCTTTATACGGAAAAATAATTTTTTGCCTAAGACCGTCAAGGGCGGGAAACGATAAGGCGGAATCTCCAGCAAAAATTCAGGGCTATAGCCCTTTAGGATGCGGTTCAAAATTAAGCCCAAGGATATGAGGATTGAAAATAAAACCAGGTACACTCCTCCCACATAAAAACCGGAGAATTTACCCAGGAGGCCAAAGACCATGGCCTGCAAAGGCACGCAGGGCACGCCAATGGATATAAGTGTGCAGGCGATAAACCGTTCGCGTTTTGATTCCAAAACCCGTGTAGCTAAGATACCTGGCACATTACACCCAAAACCTAAAAGCACAGGGATAATGGCAAAACCATGCAATCCAAGCCTATGTAATAAGTTGTCTAATAGGATAGCCAGCCGCGGCAAATACCCGATATCCTCCAGAAGGCTTAAAATCAGATAGAAGGAAATTATATACGGCAGGACCATCGCAAACTCTATATAAGGGGCTGTAGTCAAAAGCCCTAATGATTGCTTGAAATCAATCTTACCGTTAATTAATTCACCTATAAGAAGGTGGTGCGTGAAACCCTGATGCCCCAAAGCCTGGCTTAGGCGTTCTAGCAACGGCTGGTAAAGATTTAAAAAAACAGGGTCAAAAATCCTGTTTATTAACGCCTCTCCCACAAAGCGCACGATTTTAAAAGAAGTGAATATAACAGCTGCGGCAATCATAAGCCCGCTTAAAGGCCTTACCGAAGCATCCTCTAAAATCTCTCTCAGCGTATGATGGCGATGCGTAAGCTGCTGTACGGCTTCCACAATCCTGCCAATCTCCTGCCAGCGCGCCTCATGGGTAAGTTGATTACCTTGTGCAGGCTTTGCCTCTTCTATCCTTTTGATTAACAACTTGATGCCTGCTCCAGTTACTGCGCAAGTAGAAATTACAGGAACCCCTAAAATTTTTTCCAAATTTTGCGTATCAATGTGGATCCCCCGGTGCGTAGTATCATCGCACATATTTAAACAGATAATCACCGGATACCCTTGTTCGATAAGTTGCAAAGTCAGGAATAAATTTCTCTCTAAGCTAGTGGCATCGACGATGTTTATTACTGCCATCTCATCCATAGGCCCATCTTTTAGGAATGTTACTGCCACCTCTTCAGCCCGGGAAGTCGGCTCTAAGGAATATGCTCCGGGCAGGTCAATGACCTCAATCTTGCCTTCTTCGGTCTTTAAATAGCCTTTTGAGATTTCTACGGTTGTGCCCGGGTAATTAGAAGAAATCACCTGTACGCCGGTAAGACGGGAAAATACAACGCTTTTGCCTACATTTGGATTACCCAATAAAAATATTTTCTTAATCATTTGTCTCTACGATAATTTTACCTGCCATACCATGGCCTAAGGCAATTACTGTGCGTGCCACCTTTATGGTAATCGGCCCCCTAAGGGCCATATGGCTAAGCTTGACAATTTCCCTGCCAGGATGGATACCCAGGCTCATCAATTTGTTCTGCAGAGCAGAACCACCCAAGATTTCTACCACTTTTGCCTTCTGTTTTTGTTTCATGCGGATTAAAGTTAATCTTTTCATATTAATATTTTTTGACGTGCTTTGGCAGAGTACTATTTTATCCTAAGGATACGGATAAATCAAGGAGACAAGCTGTCAGGGCGAGGGATTCTTTTTCATTCCGGCAGTAATTGCTTGGCAAGCGCCATAAGAATAATCCCAAACAAAAAGGCAATAAAAGCTGCTGTAGAACGCCTTAGATTTTTTTCCCTGTGTATTTCTGGGATGAGGTCAGATGCAGCAATATAAACGAATCCTCCGGCAGTAAGCGGAAGGATAAAATTGGAAAAACCTAAAGCAAAATCGGATAAAAAAAAGCCGGCTATAGCGCCTATCATGGCCATAAGGGCGGAAATAAAATTGTAGAATAGTGCCTTTTGTTTTGAAAAGCCGCCGTAGATTAAAACCCCGAAATCACCTATTTCCTGGGGTATTTCGTGAAGAATAATAGCCAGTGTCGTAACCAACCCGAGTTTAATCGATAAGGTAAAACTTGCCGCGATAACCATCCCGTCGATAAAATTATGGAAACCGTCACCGATAAGATTTAAATAACTAAAGGCATGGATATCGCAGACACCTTCATGGCAATGCCGCCAATAGAAATATCTCTCCAATAAGAAAAATAAAACTAGCCCCAAGATAAGATAATAAAAAACGGCGATGCTGTTACTTTTCTTTATGGCCTCTGGTAATATATGTAAAAACGCGCTGCCTATTAAGGCGCCTGCAGAAAAGCCAATCAGGATAAAAAGTATCTTTCCCAGTAATTTATCTTTTATTAAAAGGGTAAAGATACCGACAAGGGAAATTAAGCTGACTAATAACGTACTTGAAAGAATCAGGGCCAGAATCATAAACGAAACTTCTTCTATGGAGTGACTTTATAGACTTTATCGTG
>JAQUAH010000066.1 GCA_028687345.1 Candidatus Omnitrophota bacterium
CATAAGGTCATGATAACGTTTTATGTGTGTGCGGCTAGGAGCAGCCAACTGAATAAACACAAATTTTTTCCTATATTCAGGATATTTCTCTAAAAATCTATCTATCGCTAATATCCTCTCAATTATACCTTTGGTATAGTCAATCCTGTCCACCCCTAAACCAACTATTTTATCTTTTAGCCAGTATTCTTTCTTTAGCTTCTCCATCGCCCTGATTGGCTCGGGTTTAAAGTTGCCTGCGCCGATATGGCTATTAATGCTTATAGGAAAAGCCCTCACGAAAGTTTCTTTATTAAAACGAATGACGCTAAATCTCTCGGTATCAACGCGCGACTCAAGAAGTCTGTTCGCAGTATCAAGGAAATTATTGCAATGATTCTGCACGTGAAATCCGATTAAATCGCAGCCTAACATCCCATCGAGAATTTCTTTGCGATATGGGCATATGGAGAAGTTTTCAGGGTTAGGCCAGGGTATATGCCAGAACAAAGCAATAATCGCGTCTGGCCGCTTTTCTTTAATCATTTTTCCCAGTAAAGTAAAATGGTAATCCTGGATAAAGATAAATGGAGGTTTAGCCGGCAATTCTTCAAGAAGGCTATCTGCAAATTTCTGATTTATTTCTTTATATACCTGCCAATCTGACTCCCTGAAGATTGGGCGGGTATGGGTGTTATGGCAAAGCGGCCATAGGCCTTCATTAGAAAATCCGTAATAATACCCATCCTCCTCTTCTTTTGTAAGCCATACTCTTTTAAGAATATAGCGATTATCTTCAGGCGGAACTCCTAATTTGTCTTTAGAATTAACGAATTGCCTATCAGCATTGCCGCTTCCGTGTGCAATCCATGTGCCTCCGCAGGCACACAAAATAGGATGTATGGCAGTAACGACGCCGCTTGCAGGACGAATACACTTTGGCATATCGGTTACCTCATCCATAACATGCATAAACGGCTCCCTGTTAGATACCACAAAGAAGGCGTTGTCACCTAATTTTGCATGAATAAGGTCACGCAACTTGTTTTCTGTCCAAAGTTCCTCTTTCTGAATACGGTCTTGCGCTCCTTCTGAGATAACCTTGCGGGCAACTCTTAAGCCTAAGGCAACCTGTTCAACCTCGCTAATAAGCTTTCCAAACTCTCCCTTTTCCTTAAAGGGCTGCAACTTATCTGTTTCCCCTCTTTGAAAGTGGGCAAACCACTGCGTGAGCCGGCGCATCGGTAAAATAAGAATCTGCCTTTGAATTAAGGAAGCTATTATGGTTATTAATATGATTAAGATAATCAGCGTAACACTAATTCTCCTCCACAATTCGGCTAAAGTAGTAAATAGATACGAAGTATCATAGATAACCTCTACTAGCCCTAATACATTATTCTCATCATCCAAAACAGGCACGATATAGCTGTATACTGAATATTCTTTAAATTTCTCTAGGGCACTGCGGGCATTTTTTGTAGTTAGTATATCGTTGATGTATGGTTTATTTTTTTCTTTCCAATCTGCAAACCGCTCTGTGATAGCCAGGATCTGACCTTCTTTATCGTAGATGACACATCCTTGCAGCCTTTCCCTCCTCTGAAATGTTTCCACAATTCTATTTGCTGACTTTAAGTCATTATTCAGAAGAATATATTTTGCGGAAATATCCAGGCTCTCAGCGACGTTCTTTGCTTTTCTCTGTAAATCCTCCATCAGTTTTTCTTCTGAATAACGAACCTGTATGATACCAAACACTGTAAAAACTACTGTAACAATGATTAGAATTGGCAGGATAAATAATAAGATTCTCTTCATTCTTCTTACTCCTTATAAAATAAAAACCACCACCTGAGATTTATCAGATGGCGGCCCGACCATCCAAGAAGCCTCCGAGAACCCTAACATTCTCAGACCCGAAAGGTTAATTTGACCTAGCTAATAACACATGCATAATAATCCCTTTAAAACTTTACATTTTATTATAACTCATATTGTTAAAATTTCAACTTTTCTTTATTATTATTGCAAACAATAAACTTGACTGAAAGTCTATTTAATGTAAAATATTCTCACAATTCCCCCGTAGCTCAGTTGGTAGAGCGAGTGGCTGTGCCGAGGCCACGAAGTGGCCGAGGCAAAAATCTGCTTCGGTCGCAAGTGGCAAAGGGGCATGGAAGGAGGTGACATTGGCAAAGCTTGATACACGAACGTACAAAGACCGCAAACAATATTTAATTGCCGCCGTTTATAAAAGACGTAAGAAAATTAGACAAATGGCAGTTGAGCATAAAGGTGGTCGATGCGACGTATGTGGTTACAACCAATGTATTGACGCTTTGGAGTTTCACCACAACAATTCTTCTCATAAGGACTTTAGCATATCCGAGAAAGGTTATACCAGGAGCTGGTCTAAAGTGAAAGAAGAATTAGATAAGTGTACTTTACTTTGTGCCAATTGTCACCGTGAGGTTCATGCTCAAGCAAGCGCAGCTTCTACGGGAAACCGTGGTTGAAACTGCAGGAGAATTGCTGGGAGCCGTAACGTAAAGACGACGGTAATCAGCAGCCGAGCTCCGACAGATGTTGGAGAAGGTTCAGAGACTATGCACCTGCTGCCTAAAGTGACGAACTATGGCAAAGATATAGTCCACTTCCGAAAGTAATTTCGGGTTAAGTGTAACCACCAGGTCCGAGGTTCGAGTCCTCGCGGGGGAGTAAATAATCCTAACGCTCTGCAGCAAAATATGCTGCAGAGTTTTTTATTTACATCCCTAAAATGGGAGTGGTATAATTAAATAAAAGGGAAAGCAGGATGAAAGGCCAAAAAAAATCTAAGAAACAACTAATAAAGAAAATAAAGCATTCGCATAAAGAGATAAAAAATCCCAAGAAGCTGGAAGTCATACGCAAGCGCTTAGAAGAAAAACTGCAGATATCCGAAGTTCGTTTCCGCAGGCTTTTTGAAACAGCCCACGATGGAATATTAATCCTTGATTTTGAAACAGGACAGATTACAGAAGTGAACCCGTTCCTTACGGATTTGTTGGATTATAAGCGCAATGATTTTTTAGGCAAGAAACTCTGGGAAATAGGTGCTTTTAAAGACATCGAATTATCTAAAGCCGCCTTTAGAGAATTACAAACCAAAGGTTATGTCCGTTATGACAATTTACCGCTTCAGGCAAAAGATGGCAGAATTATTGAAGTAGAATTTGTCAGTAATACATATACAATTGACCATAAAAAAGTCATTCAGTGCAATATCCGTGATACAACCGAACAAATGCGGCTGGAACGAATTAAAGAAGGTATCACAAAAAAAGTTTTTCATGAGGTTAGAAACCCGCTTTCGATAGCCAAGATGGGATTAGATTTAATCCTGAATAAGATAGCAGGCGACATAAATAAAGACCAAGAGAAAATGTTAGGCGTTATTAATAACGCAATAGAGAGAGTGATCCGAATTACAACCGAATTACTCGATTTCTCTAAACTCGAAGCAGGTAAAATAAATCTTCAACAAGAACCAATTAATGCGCACAATTTGGTGAAAGAAGTTGTTTCATTTTTTGAATTAGCAATAAAAGAAAAGGGGCTGGAGGTTAGGCTAAAATTACCCGAGAAAGAAATCAATATCTATTCCGACAAAGACAAAATCTTCCAGGCTATTTCTAATCTTATTGGCAATGCGACTAAATTCACAGAAAAAGGATATATAGAGGTTTCAGTGTGCGAAAAAGAAGATTGTGTTGAATTTAGCGTGTTGGATACGGGCAGGGGCATTTCACAGGATGACCTCCATAAAATATTTGGCAAGTTTGAACAGTTCGGAGAAATTCTTAAGAACAATGATAAAGGCATCGGACTTGGCCTGGCAATTACAAAAGACATCGTTGAGCTTAGTAAAGGCAAGATTTGGGTTGAAAGCGAGCTTGGCAAAGGAACTAAATTTTCCTTTACTATACCGAAATTTTCGCCATTAAAATAAAGGGTAAGTCCAAGTAATAGTAACTGGCTCTTTATGAATTTTCTCTGCCTCTTCCATATACAACCAGTTGCATATTTCGTCCAATAAGGGCAGATTAACAGTAATGCAGTATAAATTTAGCTAAATTAGAGCAAATTCCTTTGAAAGTTCATAAAAGACAGTTGCCTCTGAGCTCAGTAAGAAGTTATTAAACTAGTCCAATAGGGGGAGCCAATTTCTAACCCTCTGTGATAGAATATATTACAGAGGGCTTTTTTTGTATGCTTTTGAAATAGCAGTGGTATAATTAGACCAGGTTGGAGAATCTTATGTATTTGAGAAAAATCTTAGTTATATCATTTTTAATTTGTGCCTCCCTTCCCGTTTTAAACTCCTTTGCGGCAGAAACAACCGTGGCTGAAATGCAGCTCAAAAAAGAAAAACTCCTTGTACCTGAAGAAATCGAAAAGAAAAATTTTGAATTTGGCTCTTATTATGAATACGGTTGGACGCATCTTAACGGCAGGGTTGGTACATGGAAACTCTCCAGCAATTATCTCGGCTACAATTTTGATAATGGTTTAAGTCCGTATATAGACGTGGAGGCATGGAATAGGTTTCATGTTGAAAATCAGATGGTCAATGCCGGTGCCTACCTAAAATTTAAAGACTTTTCCTATCTACGCCTTGAGGCAGGCTTCGGTAATGACATTACATACCTTGCCAAAAACCAGGCATTAACGGAATATCAGCATAGGGCTTATAAAAATCTATTCTGGCAGGCCGGCTACAGGTTTCTGAATTACCCGACTAATGATGTGTATATTATTTATCCCAGCCTAATATATTATTTCGGCAATAACTATTTTAATGTGTTTTACAATGCCTCCCGCACCGAAGGCCGCGGATGGGCGCAGTGGGGCACGCTAAAAGCATTCTTTGCCATTAATAACAGGCTGGATGTCTGGTTGGGTACGGCAATAGGCCAACGGCTTTATGATATTAACCCAGTAAGCGTCAATAAGCAATATGGTTTTATTAATTTTATCGGTTTTGATTACCGGCTCTATAAAGAGCTGCGGCTTAAGCTGGGATTTGCCTATTCAAAGGAGGGCGGTAATTTTATCAAGCGTGATTTAGATTTCGGAATTTCTATGAAATTCTAAAGATGTTCAATTATTACGAAAATGTAATCTGGGAGATCGACGGCGCGCTTTTTGCCTGCGCTCTGGCATTAAGCGCGTTTATTATTATTTACTCGGCCTTAAAAGATATTCTTTGGCGCAAGCGTAATCAGCGCCTGGCTGAATTAAAAAAGAGCTTTCAGCATCTTGCTGAGGCAGGGAAAAATTCCATAAAAGACGGCTGCATAAGTCTTACTGGCAGGGTCAGGCCAGAAGAATTTTTAAGCATAACCCACGATATTAATTCGATTATTCCTAGAAAATTTGAGTCGCAACTTAGGCAGTGTTTTATTTCATACAACAAGCTTTCTGATATTGAGAGGTTAGCGGAAAAATCAGGGAATAAATGGAAGAGGATACAGGCAATAATTATGCTCGGATATACCAAAAGCGAATCGGCCTTGAATATTTTAAAGGCATCCTTATTGAATAAGGACGAGGATATTTCTTATTTTTCACTGTTGGCGCTGGGAGAGATGAAAGATGAATCCTCAGCCAGGGCGCTTTTTGATTTTCTTCAGAAGAAAATTTATAGCGGCTATAAAATAATTTCACTTTTAGAAAGTTTTCCTGCTTCAGTAGCAGAGGTTGCAATAGAGTATACCAAAAGCGATGATCCCTTTGTGCGCTTCTGGGCATTGAGGCTTCTCTCGAAATTAAAATTGAGAGGCGGTTTAAATACAATAATCGAATTGACAAAAGACTCCGTGCCTAATGTGCGGGCCGCTGCCTGTGATTGCCTGGCAGAGATAGGCGGTCAAGAAGCAGCAGCCGGGCTTAGACAATGTTTATATGATAATTTCTGGTTTGTGAGAATGCATGCGGTAAGGGGAATGGGTAAAGTACTCGGCAAGGGTAGCGTGAGAGAAGTATCCGCGCTTATCCAGGACGGAAACTGGCTGGTCAGGGATGCCGTAAAAAAAGTCTTTGAGGATAATATCGAAGAATCCCTTGTTGTCATTGAAAAGATATTTTCCGGAAACGATGACAATGCAAAAGCCGACTGTACTGAAGTGCTTGAATTTTCAGGTTACATTGATACTATGCTTAAAGAATTACTTGCTAAAGAGCCGCATACGAGGACACTTGTGTTATTAAAGGGCATGGTTGGGGCGCGTGCGCACTTGGGGCTGGAATGGTCCATAAAAAAGTTTTCTTCGCAGGAAAGGGCGCATATTATTTCCGATATAGCCCAAATTGACCCTCTCTTATCCGAGCATATAGATAAAAAAATTAAAGACATAATAAAGGAGCCATGATTAAATTTTTATTACCGGTTTTTATATACCTTCTCTTTCTGGTTTCGTTCGCTTATTTTTTTGTTATGGCTTTTTATTTCTTATTGCTTAGTGCAATTACCTTTTTTGAAGAAAAGAGAAGGGTAATGGAGCTGGATGCCGAAGATTTTACCACTCTTTATTCCTCCTCCTTTACTTTGCCGGTCAGCGTAATCATTCCGGCGCACAATGAAGAGGAGTGGATCACAGATTCCGTAAAGGCGGCGCTTAATTTAAAATATCCGGAATTTGAGGTAATTGTGGTTGATGACGGTTCTACAGATAATACGCTAAAACAGCTTGATTCTTTACTGAAACTTAAACCATTCGATATGCCTTTTGCAGAATATCTGCGCTGTGGCAGGATAAGGGAGATTTTTAAATCGCAGGCCTATCCGAATGTAACAGTGATAAGTAAGGATGGCGGTTGCAAGAAGGCGGGCGCGGTAAATGCTGCCTTGAATATTTCCAGATTTAAATATGTCTGTGTAATAGATGCGGACACAATTGTCGAACCCGATGCTTTGATAAAGGTAATGGCGCACGCACAGAAAGACCCTGAAAACATCATCGGTATAGGCGCGTATTTTGGCCTGGTAAACGGGTTAAAAATAAAAGACGGTCAAATTACCAAATGGAGTTTTTCGCATAACCCGATTGTGGCATCACAGAATATTGAGTACATGCGCTCTTTGGTTGTTATGCGTACTGCGTGGAGCAAATTCAATGTTATGCCTATCATAGCCGGAGGGTTTGGTATCTGGCGCAGGGATATCTTCTTTGAGTTAGGCGGTTACTCTCCGGAATACAGTTCAGAGGATTTGGAATTTACCTTCCGTGTCCACGATTACTTTTTGGAGAAGAACGATAAGAAATACAAAGTGCTCATGTTGCCTTATATAGCAAGCTGGACAGAAGGTCCCAGCAATATCGCTTCCTTTATCCGGCAACGCAACCGCTGGCAGAGGGTTACTAATGAGACTGTCTGGCATTATAAGCATATGATTTTTAATCTTCGCTATAGGACATTTGGATTTTTTGTGTTACCGTATTTCCTCTTCTATGAAGTCTCTGGAGTATTTATTGAAGTAGCGTCTATTGCGTTTCTTGTCTGGGGAATAACCGTGCAGGTTGTTGATATACGTGTCTTTTTGGCTTTTTTCTCTTTTATGGTCTTGACTAACACGATCTCTTCTTTATTGGCTATATTTATTTTTACGAGGGACCAGAAAGTATTTTCAATGAAAAATATTATCTATTTTATAGTCCTAAGTTTTCTGGAATTCTTCTGGTACAAGTGGATTGCGACCATTGCTAAGATTCTGGGAACGCTTGGCTGGTCAAAGGGAATAAAGACCTATGATCAGTACGTACGGGCGGCAAGATAATAATCACTTTTTTAGCTTCTGCGCTTCCCCTGAGCTTAACCAGTTGCGAAATGCGCATACAGGGAGAACCAAATTTGATGAGCCCTTACTGCTAACAGTAAGGGATTTTTGTTTTCGGGAAGCAAAAACTTGAGGAAACTTATTCGTACCTCAATGCTTCAATCGGGTCAAGTTGTGAAGCCTGCCTTGCAGGCCACAAACCAAAAACAATACCTACTACTACAGAAAATGTAGTAGCAAGAGTTACGGAAAATGTAGAAACTTTAACAGCCCAGCCTGCAAAAAACGTAATTAAAATAGCCACGGCGCTACCCAGAAGAATTCCGAAAATCCCTCCGATAACAGCCATCAATACCGCTTCAACTAAAAACTGCATCATGATATCTTTATTCGTCGCTCCTATTGCCTTACGCAAGCCGATTTCACGCGTGCGTTCAGTAACGGAAACCAGCATAATATTCATCACGCCTATGCCGCCTACCAAAAGCGATATCGCCGCTATTGCGCCCAATAATAACGACATTGTCCTAGTAGTGGCCTCAAGCGTATTTTTAATATCGGCCATGTTCCGTATTTGAAAGGTATCTCGTTCATCCTCAGTGACAAGACGATGCTGCTTTATGATAATTCTGGATATGGATTCCTGGGTTTTGTCAATTACCTCCGGACTGATTGCTTCTACGGAAATTGAATCCAGGTAATCCTTCCCAAAAACACGGTACATGGCAGTGGTAACAGGAATAATGATTATATCATCCTGGTCATGGAAACCGGTTGCCCCCTTCTCGGGGAGTATTCCTATGACTTTAAAGTTAATCAGGTTTATCTTTATTGTTTCGCCGATAGGATTGACATCGCCAAAAAGCTCTTTTACTACTGTCAACCCCAACACCGCAACCTTAACTCTCCCCTTTACCTCTTCATCTGTGAAAAATCTTCCTACCACAGGAGTTGCAGCGCGGATATTTGCGTACTCGACGCCGTGGCCTTCAACCTGGGTACTCCAGTTATTATTACCGTACACTATCTGCCCTTTACCCCTGACTGAAGGGCTAATCCTCCTTACTTCCTCGGTAAGTTTTTCAATTTCCGCTACATCCTGGAAGGTAAAACGCGTTACTCCTCCGGCTCCCGAGGATACTCCGTGAACCCTTGAAGATCCCGGCATAACTAAAATAAGGTTGGACCCCAAAGACGATAACTGTTTCTCAATTGATTCTTTCGCCCCCGTACCAACGGCGAGCATCGCGATAACTGCGGCAACGCCGATTAGTATGCCTAAGATTGATAAAAATGAACGCATCTTATGCGATACCATTGCCCCTGCTGCCTGTTGCAGGTATTCCAGGAATTTGGCCTCTCTGGCTTTTCTTTCATGTTTCGATAACACTACCTCAATTATCTTATCTGCCTGATTTTCTTCGGAAGGCCTTAGCGCTGAGTCTTGCCTAGAATCAGAAATGATTTTCCCGTCAAAAATGCGGATAACGCGCTTTGCATGAGCGACAATTTCACTTTCATGAGTCACGATGATAACTGTCTTGCCTTTTGCATTTAAGGCCTTGAGTATTGAAATTATCTCTTCTTTGCTTTTTGAATCAA
>JAQUAH010000067.1 GCA_028687345.1 Candidatus Omnitrophota bacterium
CCCTTATCAAGTACTATAATCACGTGCGCATTTCTTACCGTAGAAAGCCTGTGTGCGATGACGAATACAGTCCTGCCAAAGATAAGCCTGTCTAATGCTTCCTGGACAATGCGCTCTGCCTGAGAATCTAACTGCGAGGTTGCTTCATCCAGGATTAATATGGGAGGGTTTTTCAATAAAGCCCTGGCTATGGCAATGCGCTGCCGCTCTCCTCCTGAAAGGCGCATACCTCTATCGCCGATTACGGTATCATACCCCGCAGGAAAATGACTGATAAAATCATGGGCGTGCGCCTGAATTGCCGCTTCTTCTATCTGTTTTTCTGAAGCACAAGGGTTACCGTAGGCGATATTTGCCTTTATAGTATCATTAAAAAGAATGGTTTCCTGCGTGACAATGCCGATTTGCTGGCGCAGGGATTTAAGGCTTATTTCTTTTACATCAATACCGTCAATTAAAATCCTTCCCCTTTTCGGGTCGTAGAAACGCGGAATTAAATCCACAAGTGTAGTCTTTCCTGTACCGCTGGGGCCTACAATCGCCAACACCGAACCCTTTTTTATTTCTAAATTTATACCCTTAAGAATCTGCTGATCTGCATAACTAAACCCGACATCCTCAAAAACTATATTATTCTTAAACCCGGTTAGCACATACGCGCCCGGTTTTTCTAGCACCGAAGGCTTTGTTTCTAATATTTCATAAATACGCTCGCTGGCAGCTACTGCCTGCTCATTAAGCGAATGCACCTGGCTTAATTTTTTGAACGGCCTGATTAATGATAATAATGAGCCTAAAAAGAGGCCAAAAACTCCAAAAGACAATTTTCCGGCAATTACCTCCCTGCCTCCCCAGAAGAAGACAAACACGCCTGCAATGCATCCTAAAAATTCCGTAGCGGGGCTTAAGGCAAGCAGATTCAGTACTGATTTCATGGAGATTTTATAATAATCCTGGTTTACCAGGTTAAATCTTTTAACTTCATAATCTTCCATGTTAAAGGCCTTGACAATCCGGGTGCCGATGATGGTTTCATAGAGAAGAGAATTGATATCTGCCATCTTTTCCTGCGACCTCCTGGATAGCTTTCTTAAGGCCTTGCCAACACGCATAATCGGAAAAGCAATCAACGGCAGCAGCACAAATGAAATCAGCGCCATTTTAAAATAAATAAAAAAGGTCAATAAAGTAAAGATAACCACCTGCAGGGTCTGGTAGATTAAATCCGTTGAGCCGTAAGAAACTGCATTCTCTACCAGTTTTACATCATTTGTAATACGTGAAATCAACTCACCTCCGCGTTTATGCGTGAAATAATCCAAAGAAAGGGTTTGCAGTTTACTGTAAAGCTTAGACCTGATATCCCTGACTATGCGCTGGCCGATATCCGACATAATGTAGCTCTGCAAGAACCCGAATATCCCTTTAAATAGAAACATTAGTATAATGCCTATCGCCATGTAATTAAGCAGGGTTTGAGGGAGCGTATTATTGATTTTATCCACAAAACCTGACAAAAAGGCCGGCAGCTTTGCCGGGATAATGATTTTTTTATTGGTGAGTATCTTGTCCGAAAGCGGCACAATCATGGCTAACTGCACCCCGTCAAAAATGGCAGAAAATGCCATACAGACCGTAGCAATAAAGAAATTGCCCAGATATGGCCTGATAAATTTAAGTAACTTCAGATAATCGCGCATCTTTCGCCTCTCCTAAAAAAGTAGTATATTTTATCATAATCATCGGACCCAAGCAACCTTTTTTACTGATAGGCCAGCGGGTCCCTGCCTGCCTGCCGGCAGGCTGCCCCGCCAAACTTTATGGCGGGTCACCCGCTGCTATGTAAAACCGACTCTGAGGTCACAAAATGTGACCTTAAATTCAAGGTCGCAAATTACGACCGCATTTCTAAGGTGCCAAATTGGCACCTTAGGAGCCCCTAATATTTGTATTAAGAAGCCCATAGTGATCTCTATATTATTTCTCCGTAAAATAATGATAGTCTAGATTTTATGTGTTTCGCTGAAGGCACATTGGAAAATTTTCGGCCCAGCATTTACGTCCAGTGCACGAGGAATTACGGCGAACGGAAGACCCTCTTCAAAGCGTAAGTCTGTCTGGGAGAGAGCCGTAAACCGAGTGCACGGCGAAAATTTTCAGTGCCGGAGGCGAAACCATAAAATCAAAACCATAAAATATTAGTTGCGCGCCAAGGTTTAGTTTGCTATCATTTTTAGCATGCGCAAGGTAAAAATAGGAGTGGTAGGCGTAGGGCATCTGGGAAGCATACATGCCAAGATATATCAAAAGCTACAAAAATGCTCCCTGGATGCTGTCTGTGATATAGATAAGAGCCGGTTAAGCGAAATATCAGGCAGCCTGAATGTACCGGGCTTTTCGGATTATCGCCAGCTTTTTGATAAAGTCGAGGCTGTCAGCATCGCCGTGCCCACGAAACTGCATCATAACGTTGCTAAGGACTTCCTTGAGCATAACATACATGTATTGGTAGAGAAACCCTTTACTACTACTATAGAAGAAGCTGATTCGCTCATAAAATTATCCCAAAAGAAAAACCTCATACTGCAGGTCGGCCATATTGAAAGGTTTAATTCTGCATTCTCAGCGACAAAGAAACTCATCAAAGACCCTAAATTTATCGAATGCCACAGGCTTAGCCCCTTCCCTAACCGCTCATTAGACGTGGGCGTAGTTTTGGATGTCATGATTCATGATATAGACATAGTCCTGGGGCTTGTCCCTTCCAAAATAAAAAGAATCGAATCTGTGGGAATAAATGTGCTTACTAATTCAGAGGATATCGCTAACTCCAGGATCTCCTTTGAAAACGGCTGCATTGCAAACCTTACTGCCAGCCGCGTATCCGATGAAATTATGCGCAAAATCCGGATCTTCCAGGAGAGCACTTATATCTCTCTTGATTATAAAGAAGCTGTGGCCTGCGTGTATACCAAAGATGGACACGCAATTAGAAAAGAAAACCTGCCTATTGAAAAGGAGCAGCCTTTAGAAAGAGAGCTGGATTCCTTTCTTGAATGCATCTTAGAACATAAAGAACCGTTGGTTTCAGGCCCTGTTGCAAGAGATGCCCTGGCAGTTGCCCTGCAAATCCAAAAACAGATATGGCAGAAGAAAAACATATAATGATTATCGCTGGTGAGGCCTCGGGAGACCTTAATGCTGCCAATCTCTGCCTCGCCCTAAAGCAGATAAGCCCGCATATAAAGATTTCCGGGGTCGGGGGAGAGCTTATGCGCAAGGCCGGAGCGCAAACCTACTTTGATATAAAAGACCTTTCTGTAATCGGCCTTTTTGATGCGATAAAAAAACTCCCTAAATTTTTTGCCTTAAGGAAACTGGTCCTGGAAAGGATAAAAAAGGAAAACCCGGATGCAATAATCTTAGTTGATTTTTCAGGGTTTAATCTCAGATTAGCCAAAATAGTCAACAAAACCGTGCCCACTATTTATTACATCAGCCCTCAGGTATGGGCATCACGCGAAGGAAGAATCAAAACTATAAAACACTATATACATAAGCTCATAGTATTTTTTAAATTTGAGCAGGAGTTTTATGCAAAATTCGGGATAGAGGCAGATTTCATCGGCCATCCTCTCCTGGATATTGTCCGCCCCACAATGAAGAAAGAAGAATTCCTCAGTAAATTTAATCTTCAGGAATCCAAAGCTACTATCGCGCTCCTGCCCGGTTCGCGCAAGCAGGAAATAGAAAATATTCTGCCCCTGATGCTAGGGGCTTCTATACTTATTCAGAAGGAGATAAAAGACATTCAGTTCATAATCGCAAAAGCCCCCCAGGTGGATTTAGGGTTATACAATAATATAATCAATCGTTTTAATATAGAGGCAAAGATTATTGAAGGTAAAACATACGATTGCCTACAGGCAGCAGATTTTTGCCTCGTAGCCAGCGGTACGGCTACTCTAGAGGCGGCCTTAATGCAAAAACCGTTTGTAATAATCTATAAGATGAGCCTCTTAAATTACCTGCTATATCTTCCGCTGGTAAAGGTCCCCTATATCGGGATGGTAAATATAATAGCCAAAAAAAAGATTGTGCCTGAATTTATCCAATTTCAAGCCCAGCCACAGAGAATCGCGCAGGAGGTATTGAAATTCCTGCAAAACCCGCAAGAAATAGAGCGATTAAAAAATGAACTGGCTAAAACAAAATTGCTCTTGGGAGAAAACGGCGCAAGCATGCGCGCGGCAGGAATTATTCTGAAGTTTTTAGGTAACTAGAAAGGGTAAAAATGGTTATAAATCCTACTAAAACCGTAAACGAACTGATTACGGCACTTCCGTATATTATCGATATTGAGGATGGCAGGAAAATTTATCATTCCTGGAGGGTAGCTATCCTTTCGGGCCTATGCGCCAAGGGCCCTGTGGGGCCTGGCGAATTAAAATACATCTTCTATGCCGCGCTGCTGCATGATATCGGCGGGGTAGGTTTTCCTATTCATATAATTCATTATTTGAAGCGCAACGATAAAATCAGCCATAATATCCTGCTCTCCCATCCGATAGTGGGCGCGCAACTTGTCTCCAATATACCCCAAATGAACCCGGCGGCTAAAATTATCCTTGACCATCATGAATGGATAAACGGTCATGGCTACCCCAGGGCAAAATTTGGTGATTCCATCAGCTTTGGTTCCCAGGTTATCCGGATAGCTGACTCTATAGATATTTTCTTGCAGACGACGCGCACGCGTACGCTAAAACAGCTCAAAGACAAAATGTCCCCAAATATAGATAAAGAATATTCCAAAGATTTATTCCATCGTGCATTTCGTATTCTAGAAAAAGACCGTTTCTTTTATAAAATTCTTCCGCGCAAAAATGTGCCATTGATATTCAAAGAAATTCATGAAGAAATCGGCCTTCTAAAAATCCCGGCAAAAATTGATGCTGTGGGTAAAACCCTGGAGTTTGTGGCGCAGATTGTTGATATGAAACACCCCTTTACCTCGGGGCATTCCTTGCGGGTTTCCCGCTATGCCATGGCTATTGCCCTTGCCATGAGCTTGGGGCATGATGAGGTAACGCGTATCAGGTGGGCAGGATTATTGCACGATATCGGAAAGCTGAGCGTCTCCCGCCACATACTTGACAAACCAACTACTCTTAATCATGAAGAATATCAGAAAATCCAGAAACATGCGCACCAGACTTTCGTAATCATGAATATGATTCCCAGCCTCAGAGATATAGCCTTGATTGCTGCGGCCCATCACGAACGCTTTGACGGCTCTGGTTACCCCTTTAGCCTTTCGAAAGAAGGAATCCCCAGGAGTGCAAGGATTTTGGCGCTCTGCGATGCCTTTGATGCTATGACTTCAAACCGGCCCTACCGTAAACCCCTTACCTTTGAAGAGGCCTGCCGGGAAATCAAAAAAATGTCCGGTACGCAATTTGACCCGGAGATTATAAATTACGCCTTACCGGTATTCAGGAGCTCGGGGTTTTAAAACGGAATTTAAGCGTCTGAAAGAAACTCCTGAAAGCTGCCTTAAAAAGCCTAAATCTTTTTAGCGAGGAGAGTCTCATTACTATGGGATTCTCTGAAACAGGCAATTCAAAGATCCTGTACCTTCTTAAAACTGCCATCCCGGATATGATTACGTTCGGGGCAAACGTATCATCAGGAATTGACCTAAAAATTTCCTTAAACTTTTCGCTGCGCATTAACCTATAAGGGCAATTTAGGTCGGCGACACCCCTGCCATAAAAAATACCTACCGTCAATTTGGAAATATAAGTGACGAATTTTCTATTTAACGGTATTTTACGGTTAACCCTGCAGCCGATTAAAAAGTCGTAATCCGTTCTCTTCTCCCATAATTCTCTAAAAAATCCCGGTCCGATTTCATCATCCGCGTCTATTTGAAATATCCATTCAATATCGCAATTTTCCCTGTATGCTGACAATACAGTGTTTCCGTGCCCTGTATTTGTCTTATTATGAACAATTATTTCTGGATTACTGGCAGAATATTCATTGATAACCTGCAAGGTATTGTCTTTGGAGCCGTCATTAAAGGCGTGAATCCGGAAATTTATTTTGAGGCGGCGTAATTCATCCAACCACTCCTGTAAAACTCTACCCAAAATACCTTCTTCATTATAAACAGGGATAACAACGGCTAATGTCGGATTTGGCATATTCAATTAAATAGAGATTCTGCCAGGGCAATTCGTTCGTCTACTGCAGGGTGGTCGAAGAAAAAGATTTTAATCAGGGGGTGCGGGTTTCTGTCAGAAAGGTTTTGGCGGCTGAGTTTCTCCATCATAGAAATAAAGGCTTCTTTAAATCCTGTTATTGAAAGTGCCGCCCTGTCTGCGTCCTTCTCAAAAATACGGCTGATATAATTCTGGAACGGCTGCATCACAATAGTGAACGCGATAAAATAAATTAAAACTACCGGTAGGGACGACATCTCAAGCAACGAAGATATATTGAATAAGCGCAAGACGGGGTTGTTTGTTTTAAATATAATAAAAAATAATAACGCCGTCAAAAGAGAATTTATCAATATGAGCTTTAAGAGATGCCTCTTTTTGTAATGCGCGAATTCATGCGCAAGTATTACTTCTATTTCTTCATAAGAGTATTTGTCTTTCAGCGTATCTGCCAGGATAACGCGCCGCGATTTGCCCCAGCCCACAAAGGCCGCATTTGCCTTTAGGGTCTTGGAACTGAAATCGATCTCGAAGACATCGATAATTTTTACCTCCATTTTATGCGCTAAATTTATAATACGCGTCTTGAGCGTTTCATCGCAGATTCTTTTATATTTAAAAAAGAGCGGGATAATAACCAGGGGAGTTAATTTGGCTAAAATTAAACCAAAAAATACCCAAAACACCGAAGCAATCAACCACCAGGCATGCGGATAGTATTTTAAGATATAATAAAAGAATTCTATGGCTATCAGGCTGATGACATAGGAGATTATCCCTGCCTTAAACTGGTCAAAAAACCAACTCCCCAGTTTCTGGTTAGACAAACAAAATTTATGCTCTAAGGCGTAGGATTCAAGAAAATTAATGGGCAGGCTTAGCAGGTAATATGCAACGGATATTATGATAATGTATAATGGAAGCAGCCAATAGGTATTTGTGGTAAGCTTAAACAATGCCTGCTGGAGGGCATTAGATAATCCTGAACTTAAGAATATCAAAAGAAGAAATAAAGAGTAAAGAATACCGGCGATACTCAGGGTATATTTAAAATTAGAGTAATTTTTTGCCCTATTTAATGGATTATCATCCAAAGAAACAGGCATATTTATCTGGATTTTTCCCCTGCGCTAGGTATGATATTGATAAATGTCCTGACTCTGCCGTGGCTGGTCTTTCTTTTAGAAAAATAGACCTTACCGGAACAAAGCGCCTGTAACGTATCTAAACCCTTTACGTTTGCTCCTGCTTTATAAGTAGTCACGCCTCTTACAAGAATCTGCCCGCTCTTGACGAGCATGCCCCCGGAAACCTTAATCGCTTTATCTTTTTTCGGTGTTGATTTTCCGCCTGTCATATATTTCTCCTTTCAATAGAAAAAACCCTTTAATAATATTAGCATACAATAATTAATTCAGCAAGATCGCTTCATCTTTAGAAGGTACGTAGGCGCTTATCCCTTGTTCGTTTAGCGCAGTGCATAAAGCCTGCGACTGCTCATCGTCTCCGTGAACCAGGAATATACGCTTAGAGGGAGAGCATTTCGCAGCAAAATCTATAAGTTCATTTTGATCGGCATGCCCGGAAAAGGCGTTTATCACTACGACCTGCGCATTAAGCTCATATTCAACCCCGAATATGCGCACGAAAGGTACCCGGTCTACGATTTTCTTGCCTAGGGTATCCTGCGCCATATACCCTACAACTAATATCGTATTCCTGGAATCTTCAATATTATTCTTAAGATGGTGCAGTATCCTGCCTGACTCGCACATACCGCTGCCTGCAATAATAATCATTGGCCGCTTATCGGTGTTGAGCACCTTGGAATTCTTCTGTTCCCGTATAAACTTAAGATTCAGGAATTCAAAAGGGCTATCTCCCTGGTTAATGGCCGTGTGCGTCTTTTCGTCCAGAAAACTAAAATGATGCTTGAATAATTCCGTTATATCTGTAGCTAAAGGGCTATCCACAAATATAGGTATGGGAGGTATAAGTTTATCTTTCAGGAGTTCATTCAGGAAACATAAGACCTCTTGGGTGCGTTCTAAGGCAAACGAGGGTATAAGCACTTTACCCCGGCGTTCTATGGTACGCATGATAGACTCTCGGAGTACAGTCTTTGCTTCTTCTATCGGAGCATGTAATCTTGCACCATAGGTGCTTTCCAGAATTAAATAGTCAAGGCCTTGCGGCACCACTGGATTATTAAGTAAGGGCAGGTTCTTTCGCCCTAAATCCACCGCATAACCTAAACGGATATCTCCTGAATTATCCTTAATATCCAAAACAATTATGCTTGAGCCCAAAATGTGGCCTGCATCATAAAGAGTCGTAAAGACATTCTTTGCTATACAAAATTTTTCTCCATAGAAAATAGAACGAAACTTCTTTATGGCATGGCCTGCCTCTCTCTTTGTATAAAGGGCTTTCCTTAAAGGCAGTCCTAACCTTTTATTAATTTTATTGACATACCTGATATCTTCCTCCTGAATTTTTCCTGAATCCTCAAGCATAAGCTTAGAAACATCCTTTGTCGCAGAGGTACAGTAGATTTTGCAACGCAAGCCCCTTTTTATCAGGTTGGGGATGTTCCCGCAATGGTCCATATGTGCGTGGGATAAAACCAGCGCATTGAGTTTGTGCGGGTTGTAATGAAAAGTAGTATTCATTCTATAGGATTCGTCGCGGTGCCCCTGGAATAACCCGGCATCAAGTAAAACCTGTGATTGGCCTGTTGAGATGAGATGGCTTGAACCCGTAACGGTCCGTACGCCTCCCAAGAACTTTATAGCCACAGACATACATTATCTCCTAATTTTAAACGCCACCAGAATGACCAATATAAGATACATTAAACTGCAGAAAAATAAAGTTTTATTTGTAATAAAGAACTGTGTAACGGCGTATGGGTTATTAAATACGTCTGTGCCTACGTTGCTTAGCACATATTGCACCCAGAATATCCTTAAAGGAGAACCCAGGACTACTGCGGCCAGGTATTTCATAAAAGAAATACGGGTGAGCCCCGCACCCGGGTCCAGAAACCTAAAGGGGACAAACGGCGTTGCCCTGAACAGGAAAATCCAGAGAAAATTA
>JAQUAH010000068.1 GCA_028687345.1 Candidatus Omnitrophota bacterium
TAAGCGCATCAGAGCCGCCTACGATAATAAAGGTCTTTTTTGCTACCGCATCACAGGCACCTTCCCCCATATTCACCAGAAGATAAAGGGTCAGCCCGAGAAATCCCCAAAATATCAGAAGCAAAATAAGATGGTTAGAAAGCACCGTACCTATGGAGGCAATCGCGGTAAGGATTATATAGGTATAATACTGGCCGCGCCTTTGCTTTTTCTTCATAAATTGCGAAGAATAAATGAGGGTCAGAACAAAAAATAAAACTATTGCAAAAGCTACAAAACCGCTAAGATGATCCAGTTTAAATAAAGAATGAAAAAAAGACATATTTATTTTCCGGTATCGGATAATCCTTGTTTTAGTTTCTCGGTCTTTTCCTGCGACAATTTAACCAAATCCCAGCCATTCATAATTTTTTTGTTGCTGGGTTTATCTATCACTGCAAGGCGT
Source organism: Candidatus Omnitrophota bacterium (assembly GCA_028687345.1). Taxonomy (GTDB): domain Bacteria; phylum Omnitrophota; class Gorgyraeia; order Gygaellales; family Profunditerraquicolaceae; genus JAQUAH01. The sequence goes on from JAQUAH010000068.1 coordinate 446, forward strand.
GCTGTGCAGCAATAACATGGGTCTACCGCAGCCAGGGTAAGCGCAGCATCCGAAATAGTACCTCCTACTGCGGCGACTTTATCCGAGGCTACATTCATAAAACTTGGCGCGCGGATTTTGAGCCTCACGGGTCGGTTTGTGCCGTCGCTTCTAATATAGTGGAAGCATTCTCCCCGCGGCGCCTCAACCCTGCCTATCCCCTCTCCGGGAGGGACATCTTTTATATCAGCGTCAATTTTCCCTTTAGGCATTTTTTCCAGGCACTGTCTGATAATATGTACGGATTCGTTCATTTCCAGAATCCGCACAATTGTCTTGGCAAACACATCACCGTCATTCTCAATAATTACACTCCAGTTTACCCTGTCAGTAACCCCGTACGGCTCATCTCGCCTTATGTCAATATTTATTCCTGAAGCGCGTGCGGTCGGTCCAACCACGCACCAATCAATGGCCTGCTGTTTAGTCAATGTCCCGGCCTCTTTAAGCCTCATCTTTATCACTGGATCATCCATTACTGCGCCGCGAAACATCTCTATAGCCGGCACCAATTCATCTAATGCTTTTTTTAATACGGGGATATCTTCATCTTTTATATCCCGGCGCACTCCTCCGATCTTAAACATGGCATAATTCTGCCGGTTACCGGTAATCATCTCGAAACAATCCAATACCGGCTCGCGGTATTTCCACGCCCACATCCACACCGTATTATAGCCTATAAAGTGACCTGCCAGGCCCAACCATAATAAATGGCTATGGAGTCTCTGTAATTCGTCAATAATGGTACGGATATATAACGCCCGCTCCGGCACAACTTCTCTTTCTCCTCCGAGTATATCCTCAACAGCCAAAACATAAGCGTAAGGATGGCTGGAAGAACATATCCCGCAAATACGCTCTACTAAAAATGCCACCTGGTCAAAATGTTTTGTTTCTGCCAGCTGTTCAATGCCGCGGTGATTATAGCCGATAATGATATCGATATCCACAACGCGCTCTCCATCTACATAAAGCTGGAAAAATTCCGGTTCCTCCTGCAGGGGGTGGTATGGCCCTATGGGTACAATGACCTTATGACTCATGGTTATGCCTCAATGGGTATTGGCCTTGCGGCCAATCTTCGGCCAAAAGCAGCCTTTTTAAATTCGGGTGGCCTATAAAATTAATCCCCAGCATCTCCCAGATTTCACGCTCAATCCACTCAGCGCCGACAAAAATCGGGGTAATTGAATCTATCGCGGGGTTTTTTTTATCTTCGATATGGACTCTTACCGAATAAAACTCGCCTGTATTATCATTGCTAAAATGATATAATATTTCTAAACTTGCGGGGTTTTCCATCCCGGAGGCAATAGAAAATCTCAAGCCCAAATCTTTAAACAGGAATTTAGCGGTTTCGAATATATCTTCTTTTTTCACCTCAAAATATATTCTCCTGGGGCTATTCTCCTGCCAATTGATAATCTTTGCTCCCAGCTTTTCTCTTATCTTATCCTTTATATCCATAGACTATTTATTCTCCCTTATCTTGTTTACTAATTTAACAATACCGTCGATGATAGCCTCTGGCCTGGGCGGACAACCCGGTATATATAAATCCACCGGCAGGATATTATCCAAAGGCTCTTTTACATTATAACTGAATCTAAACATATGTCTAGAAAGGGCGCACTGCCCCACAGCCACTACTACGCAGGGCTTAGGCGCCTGTTCATAGATTTTTTTCATCCTGGGCACTGATTTCCTGTTCATCGCACCGGTAATCAAAATGGCATCCGCATGCCTTACCGAACCGATAAGCTGGATTCCGAACCTCTCCAAATCAAATCGCGGAGTAAGGCAATCCAGTATTTCGATATCGCAGTTGTTGCAGGAACCTGCGCTCACATGAAAAACCCAGATAGATTTGGTTAATGCCTTCAGTTTAAAATCCATATCAATATCCCAGCAATGCTAATCCATTCGCCAGCAACGCCAATAAAGTAACGGGCCCCCAGAAAAATCTTAATGCCTGGTCTATGCGCAGGCGAGGATTAGTATTTTTAATCAATATAAAAACTACTAATATCCCGACAAATTTAAGCAGGATAAATAAAAGGCTTAAGTCTTTGCCGAAGAATAATACGATTAGCAGTAATGGAGATGTGTAAAGGAGCATTGCCTTGGTCAATTTAAATAGTGCCAAAGGCAGCCCTGAATATTCAATTAAAACGCCTCCCATAAGCTCCTGATCTGCTTCGGAAATGTCGAAAGGCGCCAGGCCTAATTTTGCCTGCATGCAAATAAGAGCTGCAACAAACGCCAGGATTCCGGAAAAAGAGGCAATATTCGAAGCAAAATTTAACTGATGATTTAAGATCCCTGCGAACTGTATTGCGCCGTTACATTTAATAATCACCGCAGTTACAGATAACAAGAAGGGCAGTTCATAAGCTAAAACTAATTTCATCTCCCTTGAAACACCCACAGAGGCAAGCGGATTCCCGGAACTGGCACCGGCGATAATCATAGCGACGGCTGGAATTATCAAGAGATATAAAACTACTATCAGGTCACCGAGAAAGCTTTCTGATGGCACAAGCGCCGCCCTGCCTATAATGGTTGTCGCCAGAATCAAGCCCAAGACCCCAAGGCAAGGGGCCAATAAAAAGGTCCATTTTGATGAATCCGAGGGCACAATAGTCTCTTTCCCAAGCAATTTTATAATATCTGTAAAATTCTGATGCCAGGGAGGCCCGACGCGCCACTGTATCCTGGCAGTGACCTTCCTGTCTATCCAACATGCAATTAAGCCTGCGCAGGCGCTAAATAAAAAACCGGGAAAGATTAAATAGCTAAGGAATGTCTTCAACATAACAAAAGCCTATCTTTTTTTCTTAAGTTGGATATCTTCCCTTGACCATTTCCTTGTATGCACGGCAAGGTATTCTCCAATAAAATAAATATTTTTTTCTAAATCTTCCTGCGGTATTTCCTTAATCTCTATCGCTTTTTCAGGACAGGTAACTATGCACTTAGGAAGCAGGCCTGTTTTGCCCAGGCAAAAATCGCAACGGGAATCTAAGTACGGTATAAAATCCTCGAAGATAATCCCGAATGGGCAGGCAACAGAGCAGGATTTACAACTTGTGCAACGCATCCTGTAACGTTTAATGTGCCCGTCAAGAGCGCGTTCTAATGCATTATGGTAACAGCTATTTACGCAAGGGGCCTCTTCGCAATGGCGGCAAATAGTAGCAAAGGTCGCATATTCACGTAAAGTTACAATGCCGTTATTCTGCGTATGACAGAAATAATCGCAGGCAACCCTGCATTCTTTGCAACTGTTGCATATATCTAAATCGATAAATAAACGTTTCATCCCTATATATGCTACCTACTAACTACTATCTACTGAATTAATCCCAAATATCATGTATATCTTTTAACTCTTCATAGGTAAATACCGGGCCGTCTTTGCAGGTATAATATCTTCCCAGGCGGCAATGCCCGCATTTGCCAAGGCCGCAAGACATATTCTTTTCCATGGATAAGTATATATCTTTTGGCGCAAAGCCTAACTCCAATAACTTTAAGGTAACGAATTTCATCATGATGGGCGGGCCGCAGACTATAGAAATCGCTTTTTTTAAATCTACAGGCATATCCTTTAGTATGGTAGTTACCAACCCTACGTTTCCTTTCCAGCCAGGTTCGCCCACGTCCACAGTGGTAACAATATCTACTTTCTTTTTTTTAGCCCACTGGGGGATGGAATCTTTATAAATAATATCCGTGGGAGTGCGCGCACCATAGCGCAATACTACCTTATTATACCTGTCAAGTTGAGCAAAAAGGCTAAACAACAAAGACCTTAAGGGAGCTAAACCCACCCCTCCGCCTACAACCAGAATATCTTTGCCTTCAAATTTATCTAAAGGATAACCTTTCCCATAGGGGCCGCGTATCCCTAAGGATATATTTTTGGTACTGTTATGCAGCAAAGACGTAACCCTGCCTACATTCATTATCGTTACGTCTATTTTATCTTTGATGTTGGGGTCTGAGGAAGGTGTAAACGGCGCCTCTCCTATCCCAGGCAAAGTTAATTCGATGAATTGTCCGGTTTTGAATTCGAACGGTTCTTTCGGCCTTATTATAAAGGTCTTAATCGTCGGGCTCTCTAAAATTATGTCTTCAAGTACGGCCTCTGTCGGCCTATAGATATTATTCATTCACTTTAGCCTTTAAGTTTCTTGGCAAGGTCCTTCAATACTTCCCTGAGATCAATTTTACCCGGGCAGACTTCAATGCATCTGCCGCAACCGCAACAGGCAGGGATACCTAAATTATCCACGAAAAAATCGAATTTCTTCGTGAACCTAAAACGTAATCTTTGTGCCCTCATTTTTAATGGATTTGCGCCTCCGGCAACGCGTGCATAATTTGCATATTGGCATGAATCCCAAACTTTTACCTTTAGATTTTGGGGCTGTTTCTTTTTGTCGGCTAATAAAAAACAATGGCAGGTATCACAGATAAAATTACACCCTCCGCATTCAACGCAGGTAAGCATGAACTGCTGCCAGGTATCCAGGCTATAACCATCCTTCATTAATCTCTGAACACTGTCTTTGCGTACCAGGTTCTGCGGCAACAAATGTTTCTTTAATTTGCTGATCAAATTCTCCCGCTTCTGTCTGCATCCGGAAATCTGTGTGTCTTTGGCCGGAATGAAATACTCTTTATAGCCTTTAACCAGCTCTTCTCCCCTTGCAGAGCCGACCTCAACAACAAACCCGTCATTCAGGGGAGAAAGATTCAAATCAAAACCCCATGTTGGATGCGGAAGGATATCCCAGGCCAAACAGTGACAGACTTGCTTAAAATCAGTACAATCACTGGAGACAAAAATTGTATTTTCCCTTTTTATGCGATAAAGAGAATCGACTTCAACCCCTTCCAAGAAAACAAAATCCTGGATTTTATGGCCGGCTATATCGCAACTTTTTACGCCAAAGATAACTGTTTTGCCTAAAGGTATTATTTTCTCGTCAGGGACAAAATATTCACTGGCCTTTTCCTGCGGGTGTGTAAAAAAAGACTTTAAGGGCTCAACTGCGCGGTAGGGATTAAATACTATTGATTCGGACTTATCAAGAGTTTTATAAGAGTAATCGGTTTCCTTTGTAAAATTCGCAGGTCTAACTGCTGCGGAAAAAACCTTGAATTTGCTCGTTAGCCGGTCAGCAAATTCATTCAACTGGGAATTTTCTGTATAATATATATTGTACACTGCTAAAACGGCTTCCTAAGCGCTGTCTTTGCTTAAGCTTAAGGGTTTATTCAGCGCATTCACAAAGTAAATCACATTCTCAAGCTCAAGTTCTAAATTTACGTAGTTAACTATGGAATCCTGGGGGCTTTTTATCCTTATAGGCGCGAAATTAAGTATACCCTTTATTCCCGCTTCAAACATCAGGTCTGCCACCTGCTGGGCAGCAATATCCGGGGTGGCAATAATCCCTATTTTTATAGCGTCATTTTTAACAAAATCTTTTAATTCTCCAATAGGCAGGACCGGCACCGTGCCGCTCTTATTGCATTTAGCAGGGTCAATATCAAATCCTGCCGTAATTTTTATCCCTTCTTTTTCAAAGCCCTTGTATTTCATAAGGGCTGTGCCGATGTGTCCTGACCCGACTACGATCACTTTCTGGAGTTTGTCTTTGCCTAAAATGCTGCTTAATTTATTCAGGAGGGCTTCTATCTGGTAGCCGCCTTTTTTATTGCCGGATATACCAAAAAGGGAAAAATCTTTCCTCACCTGTGAAGCGGTAACCCCCACCTCATCAGCCAGGGTTTCAGAGAATACCTTCAAAAACCCAAGGGATAACAGTCTATAAAGAGCATTTTTGTAACGGGAGAGCCTGATGATGCAATTTTTGCTTGTAACCATATTGTTCTTTAAATCACAATAAACAGGAAGAATATACCATAGTATTCTAAATTGTCAAGCTTGTTTTGTTACTTATTTCACAAAATTAAAAAAGCCGCCTTTTACCCATCTATTGTGTCTTTAATAATCTTTCTTTGACTAAATCGCTAACTACCTTCCCGTCTGCTTGGCCTTTGATTTTAGCTGTCACTTCTTTCATTACCTTGCCCATATCCTTTATCCCCTGGGCTTCTGTTGAAGAAACTGCTTCCTCAATTATCTTCTTGATTTCCTCTACGGGAAGCTCTGGCGGAAGATAGGCCTTTAAAATCTCCAGTTCCTTTGCCTCTTTTTGCGCCATATCAACACGGTTTCCTTTATTAAACTGCTCAATTGAATCCTGGCGCTGCTTAATCTGTTTCTTAATTACGGATATTATTTCGCTGTCATCGAGCTTAGCCTTCTTCTTGGCTGTCGAAAGATTTAGCATATCAGCGCGCAAAAAACTTAATACAGAGCTTTTCAGGCTATCTTTATTTTTCATCGCTTCCTTATAATCATTGAATATTTTTTCTTCTAACATAAAATTCTCCTTTTTACTCCCCCTGCTTCCTCCCTGTTTCCAAGTCAATCGGGAAACTGTTTGGCCGCTAATCGGGATAGCGGGATACCCGCTGTCCCGATTAAATCGGAAACAGTTTCTTCACGATAGATTTCTACTTATCAGGCGATTCTACCTTTAAAATATACCTGACCAGAAAGAATACTACCAGAGAAACTGTAAAGAAATCAATCAGGGCAGCGATAATCAGTCCAAGTTTTATATTGATACTGCCTAAATGCAAAACCGCATCCTGCCATTTATTCCCGGGTAACACCACTTCTAAAACAGGCATGACTAAACCCTCGACAATAACCGTAATCACCTTGGCTATAGCCTGGCCCATTACAATGCCTATGGCAACTGCGATAACACCGTAAGATTTAATAAATTTTAAGAACTCCTCTTTAAGTTTTTTCATTTTTAGCTTTTGCTAGAAGGAGATAAATTTTTTAAATTCGGCTGTGCGCCGGCGCATGTCTTTCTCCATAAGGGCTGATGTCTTTTCAACACCAAACCCCTCTACGTTAAAAGACGCTGCTATCGTACCGTAAACAAGCGCATTTTTTATATTACTTGCGCTTATTTTTTTTACCCTGGCCAGATACCCCATGAAGCCGCCGGCAAAAGTATCCCCTGCTCCGGTAGGGTCAATTACTTTATCTGTAGGATAACCGGGGAGGCAAAATTGGAATTTATCGCTATAAAAAATTACCCCGTGTTCGCCTTTTTTGATTAAAACCATGTCGGGGCCGAAAGAATGTATTTTTTTAGCGGCCTTCAGTAAATTAACCTCTCCCGACAGCTGTCTTGCCTCCTGGTCATTGGCTACATAGATGTTTATTTCTTTTAATAAACGCATTAATGACTTGCGTTTGTTATTTATCCAATAATTCATGCTATCTAAGCCGACGAGGCTGGGCCTGTAAATCTTATGCAAAAGTTCTCTTTGCAAGTCAGGGTCGACATTGGCTAAGAATATGTATTTTATTTTCCTTTGCTCTTTATGAATACTGGGTTTAAAACTGGAAAGAACCCCCAATTCCGTATTTAAGGTAAGCGCGGTATTCAAATCCCCTTCATACCTGCCTTTCCATTTGAACGTTCTGTTCTTCCTGTCTTGGATTAGTGAAGTCAGAATTATCCCTTTTCGTTTTAAGAAATCAATATATTTCTTAGGAAAATCTCCTCCTATTATAGCAACGAGGTGGACCTCGGTAAAAAGACGGGCGGCCATAGAAAAATGTGTTGCCGAACCGCCGAGCATGCCTTTTTTCTCTCCAAAAGGCGTCTTTACTGTGTCAAGGGCTACTGTTCCAAGGACCAATATGCTCACTTTAACTCCTACCTTATCTTTAGCCAAAATAGCGCAGCTAACAGCATCCTATATACTCCAAAGCTGATAAATGTATGGGCCCTGATAAAAATAAGCAGAAAACGAATTGCCGTAAGTGCGACAAGAAACGAGGTGAAGAAACCTACAGCCAATACTAAAAACTCTAACCTGCTGAATGCATAGGCGCTTTTTGTCAAATCTAAGGCCATCGCTGCGGCCATGGTGGGGATAGCAAGCAAAAAAGAAAACTCCACGATTGCCTTGCGCTTAAGCCCAAGCCCAAGCCCTGCGATGATGGTTGCTGCTGAGCGCGAAATACCCGGGATAATAGCCAGCGACTGAAACAGGCCAATCAAGATTGCCTGTGTATAGGACATTTGCGACAATTCTGCTAATGCACTTTGTTTTTCACGATGGAAAACTTCAAAGATAATGAGTGCCAGGCCTCCCAGAAAGAGGGCCCAAAGCACCACTGTGCTGCTTTCAAGCAGGAATCCCTTGATAACCTTATACAGTAATCCTGCGATAATTGCGGTAGGCAGGAATGCTGCCATGATTTTCTTCCAGATATTGATGCTTTTAAGCAAAGTCTTGTAATACAGTAATACCACTGCAAGGATTGCGCCGGATTGAATCGCGATCTCAAAGCTCTTCACAAACTCTGTCTGGGTAATACCAAGGAACCTCGCAGTAAGCATCAAGTGCCCGGTGGAAGAAATCGGCAGAAATTCTGTTATTCCTTCAACGATGCCCAATATTACTGC
>JAQUAH010000069.1 GCA_028687345.1 Candidatus Omnitrophota bacterium
TCGATAAAATCAATGACGATAATCCCGCCTAAGTCGCGCAATATTAACTGCCTGGCAGCCTCAATGGCTGCTTCGCAATTAACCTTAAAGGCAGTCTCTTCCTGGTCGAGCTTCTTTCTAAAACCTACGCTGTTGACATCAATGACAACCAGGCCCTCGGTAGGCTCTATTACGAGGTATGCCTTTGATTTTAAATAAACTTTGCTTTCAAAGATTCTGTTAATCTGCCTTTCAATATCCTTTTTTTCAAATAAATCGTCTCCGTTAAATAACTCCACCTTTCTTCTCAAATAATTTAAGAACGTCTTCATAAAATGCTGGATGCGGTAGTATTCTGCCTTTGAATCTACAATCAATTTTGATACGTCGTCGGTAAAGGAATCCCTGATGGCCCTAAGGGTTAAATCATATTCCTGGTAAATCAGCGCCGGCGCCTTCTTCTGGTGTATTGTTTTCTCCAGCCTCCTCCACAATTTAATCAGGAATTGCGCATCTCGCAGGAGTTCCTGCTTTGACTTGCCGGCTGCAGCAGTACGGACAATAAAACCAACTCCTTTGGGTAACTTGAAATCGGCAAACGCCTGCTTAAGCCTTCTCCTCTCCTCATCGTCGTCAATCCTGCGGGATATTCCTATCTGGTTGCCTTGAGGCATGATTACCAGATACCTGCCGGCAAGGCCGATTTCGGCTGATAGGCGGGGCCCTTTAGTGCCAAAAGATTCTTTTACTACCTGTACCAGGACATCCTGGCCCTTTTTTGCCTCAAAAGGAAGGCCGGCTTGCTCTACCTGCGCAGACTCAAAAGCAGATTCTATTTCTGATAGATACAGGAAACCCTTTTTCGGCAAGCCAATATCAACAAAGGCTGCTCCAATAGAAGGAAGAACTGCTTCGACTTTTCCTTTGTATATATTGCCTACTATAGTCTTATCTTGCGGCCGCTCAATGTAGAATTCTTCCAGGCGGCCATCAGAAACTACGGCTACCCGTTTTTCTTGTGTTTCAACATTAATTAAGATTTCCTTCGGCATCTTTAATCTCTATCCCTTGCGGTAATTGCTGCTTGAGCCTATCCTTAAATTCTGACGGTGAGAGTTCTTGTGTTAAAACTATTGCGGCCTCCTCATTATCGCTCTCCAGGCCTAATTTCAACGCCCTCTTGATACTTAGTTTAGGATGAGGGTTAAACCCCTCGCTCATCTTTAACGGCAAATCTGCGCGGCGCAATGCCCGCATAAATAAACGCATAAGGTCCAAATGGGATATATATTTCATTTGGCCTTTTTTAGTAAAAATAAATTTTACTTTATACATAAAGTATAGGGACGGTTTCAGAACCGTCCCTGTTCTGTCCAGTTCCAGGGCCCTCACCTGCCGGTGAGGCAGCGTCCTTAAAGCTATTTTTCTTTCTTCTTCTTATTCTTCACTACGGCTTTATTTTTACTGGAAATTCCATCCATCCCTTTAGCTAACTTGGCAATTTCTTCCTCGGAATATTGTCCCTCTCTTACGATTCTGGCTGTAATAAATATAAGCAAATCTACTTTTGATGTATCGTAGGTATCGCGCCTGAATAATCCGCCCAAAAGAGGAATTTTACTCATAAAAGGAATCCCGAGAGTCTCTTTTGATTTCACATCCTTCAGCAGGCCTCCAATAACAATAGTCTCCCCGTCTTTAATCAAAATCTGGGTCTGGGCTTCGCGCACATCAATAATCGGATAACTTGTTGTAATCGTAAATCCGCTGGCAGCAGATGTAGCATTAACGCTAGAATTTGAAGAGGTAACACTGGGATGCAGGATCATATTGATATAACCATCTTCATTAATTTGCGGGACTACATTGAGCCGTATGCCGATCTCCTGATAGTAATCTAAGGTCTGGGTAATTGTAGCGTTTGTGCCGGAAGTTCCCGGTGTAACATTAGAACTAATTATTGGCGTATGATAACCCACTAAAATTGAAGCCTCCTGATTATCAAGGGTGAGAATTCTCGGCGCGGATAACGTATTTGTATGCACATCTTCTTCCAGGGCATGCAGGATTACTTCAAATTTTTGTCCGGCGATCTTCTTAAAGATTAGTTCCAACCCCGCTGCATAAGGATAGCCTCCGCTAAAAGCGGTTGAGCCTTCTTTCGCACCGAAAATACTAGGCGAAAACTCAGAACTTAAATTACGTCCAGCCAAAGTTGCAGTGTTCTTGGAAGTTAAATCTAAATCGCTGGGAGGAGTGTTGTAGCCAGTTGCGCCTCCAACTCCAGTACCCCAATCTACGCCCAAATCCCTTAATTTATCTACGTTGACTTCCATGAGCCTGGTCTCAATCAGGACTTGTTGAGGCTTCTTATCAATGATTGGCAAAATCACATTTTTAATCTTGTCCAAGGAAGAAGCTGTATCGGTAATTATCAGCAGCTTGGATTTGACAGAGCCCTGAAATTCAGCTTTTTTAGAAACAAAATCTCCGGTGGATGTCTTTTCAATAGAAATGGGTTCAGACTTTATTGTTTCTGATTCCTGCTGCCTGGTTGCTTGCTGACTGCTGGCGCCTGATTTGCCAATCTGAAAAGTGCCAAACTGCCATCCTTTTTGTCCGCGTGCATATAATACGGAGATTTTTCCGCGCGGGCTAAGCAGGGGGACTAAAATCTTTTGGGCATCCTGCGCATCCAAAAATTTCAAGGTAACAATCTCTGTCTGTAACGGCTCTTCTGCCTGGATTTTAGAAATATTCTCCATTTTTGTAACTAGGATTACATTACCCTGTCTCTGGTAACCAAAACCATACGTCCTTAAAATTACATCCAGGGCCATCTCCCAGGGTACATCTACTAAGCGTATGGTTACATTTCCGATGACCTCAGGCGTAGCCACAATATTTATTCCTGACTTGTAAGCGATAATTTTAAGCACGTTCTGGATATCCGCATCCTTGAAATCCAAGGTTACATTCTGCGATTTGGCAAGTATTTCCTCTTCACTAGGTGCCTTTTTTTCTGCGGGTGCTTCGGGAGCAGATTCTCCACGTGCCGCTTGGCTGGCAGCTGCCTCCTGGGCCTGAATTCCAGGCGCCTCTTGTCCTGGTTTAGTCTGCTCAACTGTTTCCTGAGGCTTAACCTTATCCTTGGCAGTTTCTTCCTTTGTAGGCGAAGGCGCAACAGGACTAGATTCAGCCTGATTTACCTGCTCTGCAAAAAGAAAGGTAAGGGAAAAACTTAGGAAAGCAATCGGTAACATAAGGTGCAACCAGCTGTTCTTCGGCCTGCACTGCATTACCTGATTATTATTCATTATTGCTCCTCCTTATTAAATTCAACTTCCACAGGTTGTCCTTCTTTGATAAATATAACCTTATTCTCTTCAATCTTTAAAACCTGATAATCGCCGACTATATCGCCGATTCCTGCAACAGTACCATTGATTAAAACAAAAGACCTGCCTTGTTTATCGTAAATAATCCCCTCAATCGATAGTTCCTTGATCCCGCTGGTAGATTCTTCCTTGTCCAGCTTCAAGAGCCTTCCTTCAGAAGTAACTAACGGGATAAACGGATTGCGTTTGCCCTTGGCATCATAAACGAAGTCTCCTTCTGCCAAACACGGGCTCGTAAAAAATAATACGCACAGAAATATAAAAATCAACTGAAGGCATTGTCTATTTCTTAACATATACCCTCAATTCCAGAGTCGCTTTTTGAGTAATATAATTTGCCTGCTTGGGTGTAATATTTAACTTTTGTACAGCTATATACGTATCGGCATTCTCTAAAATATTAATGAACTTGCCCAGATTGTGATAATCACAGGATAATTCCAAATTGATTGATAAAGACGTAAATTTTGGGGGTGGGGCATTTTTGTCGGACTTAACCTGCGTTTCTTTAGAAGGCTTTATTTGCTCGATTTTTACGCTATTCTTATTAGCTATATCGGAAATATCCCGCAAAAGCGCCGAGATTTGCTCCTCTGAAATAATCTTTTTTGCCTTTGCCAACAGGGTCTTGCTTACTTCGGCCTGCTTATTCTTTAAATCCTGCATCCGCCTTAAATCTTTGCTCAAAACATCTAAATCCTTCTTGAGCTTTGTAATTTTGGGCTTGGTATTTTTGAGGCTATCAAGCTGCAACTTGGCAATGAAGGCAAAATCAAAGTATATTAAAACTACGCAGGCGATGCCGATAAATAAAATCTTTTGGTTATCAAGCTGGATTTTATTTAAAAAATTAGTCATTAGATTTTAATTTTCCCGATAAAATAAAGTCAGCTACATCATAACTGCCGGTGGTTTTCTTTTGCACCGAGCCTAATTCCAGACCAGCAAAATCCCTAAAGAAATCAGCGTCGTTTCTGAGGTTATCAATTAACTTCTTGATTAAATTCACTTCCTCTTTCTGCAAAGAAACTACTGAACCCTGCAGGGTAAAATCGCGGCCGGAGACAGAGATTTCGTTAAACCAGACCCCTGAAGGCAGGAGCAGGCTTAATTTATTCAGCTTCTGCGACCAATTTATCCTGTTCTTAGTCAATTGCTGCAATTCCTGCACATCTTGAGATAGTGTCGTTTGTTCTTTAGTGGAGGCCTCCAGGGCCTTTCTCTGCGGCTCAAGTTGCTGCCACTGTTTGTTAAGGGAGCCTAACTGGATGCTATTAAAGATATTTATTATCGCTAAATAGAGGTGCATGCAGATTAAGATAATCAAAACTGCCGGCAGGAGGTAAAGAAAATATTTCGTCTTTATGCCAAGCCCCGCCTTTTTAGCTTTGGCTTTACTTTTTACTTCTTCCGGTAATAAATTTATTTCTATCATCCTGTTACCTCAATGCCAAACCGACAGCCACTGCCAGTTGGCCGGAAGATGCCTTTACCTTCTGCGCATCGAGCTTGCCTGGCAAACTTATCTGTTTTAACGGGTCCCAATGCTCTACCTCTATCCCCAAAAAGTTAGTTAATATCTCTTTTAAGCCGTTAAATTTACTCGTTCCTCCGCTTAAAAAAATCTTAGCTACGCTTGATGCACTCTGGCTTTCATAGTAGTCAAAGGAAGTCCTGATTTCAGCAGCAAGGTTTGTAAGCACTGACTCCAAGGCAACGGTTACCTTATTTGCTTTTTCGCTGGTAGGATTAAGTTTTAAATTTTCTGCAGTGCCGAAATCAACGGCAAAGATATCCTTTATTTTATTCGTGATGTTGTTTCCGGCAATGTGAATATCACGGCTTAAACGGGGAATCCCGTCTTCCATTATATCCAGGTTAGTCACGGCACCGCCGATATTAAGCAAAGCTACAGTCTTGTGTTGAAGAGTTTCGTCTTGAGCATAATTGAAATTAAAGGCATTCATGAGCGCAATAGAATCAATATCAATCAGATTAGGCTTCATGCCCGCGTCTTCAATTAACTTAAGGCGTTGTTTTACCAATTCTTTCTTGGCTGCGGCAACTAAAACCAGCATTTTATTATCAGGCAAATCCGGTTTTAAAATATTGCCGTCTAAATTCACCTCGCCAATTGAAAAGGGGATGTGTTTCTGTGCCTCAAACTTCAGGGATTGTTTTAACTCTTCGCTACTCATACGGGGAAACTCTACATACCTAATCACCGTAGAAGAGCCCGAGGCAGAAAGATTCACTCCGTCAATTTCCCCCAGAGAGTTTTTAAGCCTTTTTAAGGCGGATGCCACATCCAGCTGGCTGGGCTCTATTTCAAAAGCGGATAATTCTGTCCCCTCCTTGAAAAATCTTAATTTTACGATTTTTATGGCATTGGTGCCCATGTCTAAACCGACAGAAATCCGTTCTTTAAATTTTTCTTTGGCTTTTAAAAATTTTGCCATAACCCCTCACCTATTTATCCGCAAGCTCCTTAGCAATGCTCTTGAGCATTATTAAACGCTGTAACCTATCCTGCGCTTCTTTATTCTGGGGATTTTTTTTCAACTCTGATTCAATCTTCTTAATCCTCTCCTCAAGCTTTACCAGGTTTTCCTGTCTTTTATTTGGGCTTTCTTTTTCAATATTTTTCTGGACATTATTCCAGGCTTGAGTTGAGGATTGAGACTTTAGCCCCTGGATTTTCTTACTAAAAAAACTATCCCACTCCTCCTGCGTCTTAGGCCCCTCTCCCTGGTTAGTCACGAGTATTCCGTAATCCTGGGGCCGGGAAGGAGTTATGCGCGGCCTAACCGAAGCAGCGCTTGTTTTTGGCACAATTTCCTCCTGCGATGCTTTTCCCCTGCTGATTTCTTTAGCAATTTTACTGCTCTGATAAACCGAGAAAAAAATAACTCCCGCAACTAATAATAGCCCTAAACTTAAAAGAATAATTATTTGTTTTTTCATTAGTTTCTTCTCAGTATTATTACGGTACTATCTCTTGCCACTGAACTAATTTAGGTGTTCCGGTATTAGATAGAAATTGAAAACCCGGAGGCAAATCTTCCCTCTCAGAGGGCGTTAACTCAGCCTTTGCCCCTAGATATTCATAAAAATCCATGCGCCAATTGGAGATATAGCTACCTGTAAAGCTGCTATCGCTGTAAATATCGGTAGAGTCAACATCGCTATGGCTGAAAACCATGCTTTCATGCTGGCTGAATAATATTGAAGCTTCAGTATAACCGCTCCAGGCAATCACGCTTAAGCGGGAATCTCTTTCTTGGCCTAATGGCTGCAAATAAAGAACTTCCCCGGTAGAAATTATAGTTAAATCTTCCCCATCCTGCCAGGTGCCGTCAAAAACAATAACTACATCCCCCTCTCCAGCCGAAGGGCCTTTTACATAAACTACCTTTTTCCCCACTAATTCGCTGCTAGGATAAACCCAGGCAGTTCCGGAGGTTTCGATGTAAACTACCTCATTAGGAGGGTAACTATTTATTACGGCATCGCCAAAAAGTTGAAAATCCTCAAATTCATCCGCTGTCCCATTACCATTGTAGTCTGGTATTGTTATAGTGACTTCATCTGCTGGCTGATGCTCCTGCAGGTCATCAAATGTACCAGAACACCCGCTGCAGGTTTCTTCAAATTGGTCGCCAAGACGGGTTTTTCCATGCACGATTAATTCTGAGCCATTACCATGTAGTTTTAAATGCTGACCCGCAGTAACAGTATTATCAAAAGCCGGGTGGAGATAGGAAATCGTTGCTCTTATATGGCGTGTAGTAGTACCAAATGTCCCCAATGAGTCAATCTGGTAACCATTTTGTATAACTGTATATTTTCCGTCTGCGCCGCCGAAAGGGGTGTCGGCCGGAGGCAATGGTTGACCAGCAACAATATTCTTAAAAGCATCGCTTAAGCCTGCCTCGGCAATCCAGAAAGCATGGGTACCATCAGAGTGCCTGGCTACCAGCCTGTTTTCTACTACACTGCGCGAGAGAAAAATTGCGCCGAGCAGCGTAAGAACTACAACCACTATATAACCTAAAATTAAGGCAATGCCCTTTTTATTCATTTCTTAATTTTACTTGTTCTTTTATGGGGCCATTTGTAGGGAAATTTACTGTCTTTCCCCGGACTGTGTTGGTACTTCTTAATTGGATCGCTATAACATTAGATGTGCCGCGAATATTATCGCAGTCAACACCAATTACGCAGCTTGAACCATGACACCAGCAAAAACTTAACACATTGATGTGGCTTGCCATTACTGTAGATTGACTACCGCATTGACGAATTAACTGATTGCCAACGAGAGAATAATTGAGATTACCGCAAAGGGTTCCTGCAAAAGTAATGCTATTTAGGCCCACAGGGATACTAATGCTACTGCCTGCGCGTAATTCCTCCACCATCTCCTCCATTGCCCGGCGGGTAAATTGCTGCAAATCCAACAAGCCCACATCAGTATGATAGGTCCTGTCACTAATCAAAAGAAGCATAAAGATCCCTGCTATAATTAAGCCTAACACTAATGTACTAACCATGGCTTCAACAAAGGTAAAAGCGCGCATTAATAATCTGCAATTAGGGTTTCTAATGTTATACTCCTTGCCCTTACTCCGTCGTCATCCCAGTTTACCGTCACAGTTACCTGTCTGGGATCTGTACTAGTAGCATAAATATAAATGATTTCGCTGTCCAAAGCAGATAAACCTTTGCCCTGGACAACAGTGCTATCCCACGTAGCGCCATTCCAACCCGGGATACTTGCAAACGGAGTATTTCTTATCTCTTCCAGCGCGTATTGTGCGTGGCTTGTGGCAATGGTAGTATTGCGGCTGGCAGTATTCATAAAAATACAGTTCATAAATAAGAGCAGAATTGCGCTTACAGAGAAAACCGTGATAAATGCCGCAATCATTAATTCTGCTAATGTTAAGCCTCTTTTCATTCTACAATCTGATCAGTTGGCCCTGCCTGTTGAGTAGCATTATAGCGGACAATGCTGCTCTCGTCAGTATAAAAGTATCTTCCCTTTAATAACCCGGTGCTCATCGGGTCTGCATTCAAGGTAAAGCTATCTGCTGAAACGCGCACATAAGTAAATTTGTAACGTTGTTTACTTCCCGAGGCAAGGCTTGCATCAACATAAGGAGGATTATTGACATTCAAATCTGATATACCCAGTGGGAAGCTTCCGTTATCCAAATGATACATCTGGCAGGCATTGCTTAAGATTCTGATATTGGCTATGGCTATCCCCTCAAAAGCTACAACCCGTGAGCGCATAATATTTACGCTGGTAATCGTCGACAGAATAACTACCAGCGCTACAACAATAACAATTTCAACTAGTGTAAACCCGCGTTTCATCCTATTCCTTTCTTTTGCATCTATCAGATACAAATACGCCTCCTGTACTAATACTGTAAATTAAATTTCCGCTTAAGCCGCATCTGGCAGGAGTCGCCGAGCAGTTATAACCGTTTGTTTCTAAATGCGAACAGCTGTAATAATACCCCTTATAAAGAGAAAGGGTGAGGTAATCTTTATCAAGATACGCGGGGCGTGCTTTGGTAAGAGTTGAGAAATCCTGGGGGTAGGTTCCTTTTGTGTCTTTTGCATAATTTTCCAGGGCAGTAGAGATAAGTTTTAAGGTAAG
>JAQUAH010000070.1 GCA_028687345.1 Candidatus Omnitrophota bacterium
TTTTGTGGCAATGTATTTCTATCGGTTTTTTAACGGTTTCAGCAAGAATTTTTCTGCGCTCGTAAATTGTAAAGGGCGTATCGACCCCTAATGTCTCGCAATCACGAATTCTGTCTGCGCCTGCCTGGGCTGCCGCCAGAGAAAATTCCTTAAGGTATTCAAGATTTGTCCGCGAGGCATCTTCGGCATTTACGGCGATGGACTCAAGACCCAAGGAGTGAGCCTCTTTAACAGCATTACCCATCTCTTTTATGACTGAGCCGTGGTCAAGTTTTCCCTGAAATTTGTGGATAATCATCTGGTCAGAGGTAGAAATGGAAAGATTCATATGTTTTATGCCGGGGACTAATTTAAATGCATTTTTAACGTCTTCCTTTGTGGCGCGAATCCAGCCGCTTAACCTGATAGGAGACACTGCCCCTAATTTAGCTAATTCTAAATTGGCATTCAGGTAATTTGTCTCGTGCCGCGTTACCGGAAAGCCAAATTCTGACTGGAATACCCCCATCTGGTTCAAATAGATATTAATCATTGTCTTTTGTAATTTGGAAAGGCAGATGCGGGAAGTCTGCACGCCGTCGCGGTTGGTTACATCAATAATATAAATCTTCGGGTTTCTCTTCATTTATTTGCTTACCTCCTGAGCAATTTTTTTAACTCTTCCCTATCAGGAACGCCGGTTGAACCGAATATCTCCTGGTTATCCACCAGGTACGTAGGGCCGAACATAACCTGCAATTCCCTGTTCAGGCTGATATTCTCTCTTAAAAGTAACCTGCCCTCATCGCCCTTGGCGCAAGCCCTGATTCTTTCTGAGTCAAATTTAGCCAGGCAATCCTCCCACCAAGAACTATTTATGTTCTTTGAGCGGCAAGTAAGATAATCAAAAAACTGTTCGGGATAATATTTTTGTACGCATACCGAGCGCAGATATTCCTCAACTTCCTGCCTCCCTTTGGCAGCCTCGAAGTTACCCTGCTGTTCGACAGCCAGGAAATGCAAGGCAGGATTGAATTCCTTAATTACCTCCAGCAATTTAGGCGTAGCTTGGTCGTAGAGACTGATAAAGAGGTCTAATTTCTGCTTTATCTTTTTTCTATTGAGAAAATAAGATACGCCGCTAAAATGGGGCTTGAGCAGATAAAAATCTCTCTTTAGCTCGAGGTTATTTTTAAGGTTATCAAAATTCTTTTCTTTCTCTGCATCCTTACCTAAAAGATAGGCCGGCAAACCTCCAATAGCAAAATCCTTAACTAAATTATCTGCCTTTTTATCTAAAGGGTAATAGAGATAAGAGGCTTCTAACCCCGGGAACTGCGTCTTTAGAAAATCAACCACTGTCTTTGTATTACAGGTCAGGCATTCGCGGCTAGTGATAGCCAGGAGTTTGATTTTATTCGCCTGGCTAAATACGCAATCCGATTGCATTGTCCCGGGATTATGACAGGTGCCGATAAGGTTGTTTTTTTTGCAGTTCATATCTGAGAAACAAACAGGAAGTATACCTTTTATTTCGGCATCATCTTTAATCTTGTCAGAAAGCCGCAAGAGCTCTATTTTATCGCTTGTTATTTTGCCATCTTTCCAGGTAAAAGTTGCCACCCCAAGTTTTCTGGCTTGCCAATCAGGATTAAGAATAAAGGTAGAATTTATTCTCTGAGAAGGCCTGTCGTCTTTAGGCCTGTAATTAGTAACCAGGATATCTATACTACTGCCGATGTCACGGATTAAGCTTAAATTATCTTCTTCGCTTAAATTACTTAAGACTATAATGAGGTCTGTTTTTCCTTTAAGTTCTTCTATTGATTTACGCAATGCTTTTTTGGGCTCAACAAAATCATAAATGCCTGCTTTCTGCTTGGCGACTGGATTTGTAATTGCGGTTATACCGACTTTGATGCCGGATATTTCTTTTATAATATACGGCGATATCCTAGGTAATATTATATCCGCCTCTGAGGCAAGGCCATCAATATTGCTGGAAAGAAAAACCGCTTTTGACCCGACGACTTTTTTGTTGAAGAAACCGTAGCCGAAATTAAACTCATCAGGGCTGATTGCTACGGCATCGTATTTCATTAATTCTATTGCCTTCAGGTTTACTTCTGTGCGCTGCATATCTAACTGCGTGTTCTGCGTATATTCATCCATAAGCCCGCCGGAGAAGAAGTTTCCTGAATCTAAAAGCAGGGCATCGGGATATTTCTTCCTTAACTGTTTTACAAGTGTTGCCCTGCGGGCAATGCCTCCGTCGGTTTCCTTGGGGCAGCTGCAAGGATAAAGCATTGCATGCGTTGAGCCGGTATAAATTACCGTAATCTCACCAGCATAAGCGCTACCGGACCATAAACTAAAGACCATTAACCAAAGACCAAATAGTTTTTTCATATTTTTATAACCTTGACGGTCAAGATATTCTCCAGCTTCTTTATTTTATCCAGGATTTGCGCTGAAACCGGAGTATCTACATTCAACACGCTAACCGACCTGCCCCCCGGTTTATCGCGGCCAAATGTCATTGCCGCAATATTAATATTATTTGCACCCAATAGCGTCCCTAAATTACCGATAATGCCCGGTTTATCCAGGTTCTGGATAAAAATCATTTCTCCCAGAGGCGGTAATTCCACGTAATACTGGTCAATTTTTACAATACGCGGCTGCTTATTTGAAGAGAGCGTGCCGAAAACTTTTTTAGTTTCTTTGTCTGTCTTCAATTCTAATTGTATTAAGTTCACAAATTCTTCCTCTTTAGAGGACTTTGACTCTTTAATCTTTATGCCCCTTTCTTTAGCAAGCGCTGTGGCATTAATAAAATTCACTGTATCCTGCATAATGGGCGCAAGCAGCCCCTTGACCAGGCTCATGGTCAGCGGGCTTAAATCATACTGAATTATTTCACCGCTATAACTAATATTTGCTTCCTGAAACCTGCCTTCCACTAATTGACTGGAAAAAACGCCTAATTTTTCCGCTAAATTTATATAGGGCTCTAGTAACTTGCAAACCTCGGCTTCTATACAAGGGTAATTAGCGGCATTGCGAATGCCGCGGCCCAGGAGCGCATCGCGCACAATTTCCGCTACTTCAACCGCCACATTTACCTGCGCCTCTTCAGTGGAAGCACCCAGGTGCGGGGTAATTACCACATTATCCAATTTTAGCAGCTCATTGTCAGCGGTTAGCGGTTCCTGTTCAAAAACATCAATGGCAGCGCCCAGGACTTTTCCCTCTTTTATAGCATCTACCAGTGCCTTCTCGTCAATTATTCCTCCCCGCGCGCAATTGATTACGCGCACGCCTTTCTTCATCAGGGCAAATTCTTGATTAGAAATCATATGCCTTGTCTCATCTGTCAGGGGCGTATGCACGGTGATATAATCCGAACGCTCAAGGAGTTCTTTCAACTCAACTATTTCTACACCCAGGCCTTCAGCAATCTCTCTTGACAAAAACGGGTCATAGGCCAGAATCCTCATGCCGAATGACTGCGCTCTTTTAGCTACCTCCGAACCTATCCTGCCAAAACCTACTATACCTAAGATTTTATTGCAAAGTTCCACTCCCATGAATTTAGAGCGTTTCCATTCCCCCTTTTTTGTCGAGGCATTGGCCTGGGGGATATTGCGGGAAAGAGATAAAATCATGCTCATGGTATGCTCGGCTGTAGAGATTGTATTTCCGCCGGGGGTATTCATGACAATAATGCCTTTTTGCGTTGCTGCTTCTAAATCCACGTTATCCAATCCCACCCCGGCCCTGCCAATTACCTTTAGCTTTGCTGCCGCTCCAATAATATCTTTGTTTACCTTTGTTGCGCTCCTTACCACCAGCGCCTCATAATCTTTAATAATTTCTTTTAGCATTTCCGGCTTTAAGTCTGTCTTGACATCAACCTGGAACTCTTTGACGCCACTGAGTATCTTAAGCCCCTCTTCGGATAAAGGATCGCTGACTAGTATCTTAATCATCTTTTTAGCTCCGGTTAATTAGGTTGCTAATTTTTATTTTAGGAAAACTTCTTCTGCTGCCCTTACGCCTGCTCCTAAATCGAATTTATACCCCATCTGGTGCAATACTTTTTCTAAACAGGAAATGCCGATAATGATATCGAATTCCGCAATATAACCCATATGCGCGATTCTAAATACTTTTCCTTTTAACTCAGCTTGGCCGCCGGCGATAGTAACTCCGTAAGCATCACGCATAGTTTTAACCAACTTTTCTCCGTCGAGATTGTCAGGTACTTTGACTGCGGTAACTACATCCGAACCGGCTTGCGGCGCGAATAATTCTAACCCAAGCGCCCTCATCGCTTCTCTGGCCGCCTGCGCCATTTTCCTGTGCCGCAAAAATACATTTTCCAAGCCGTCTTCTTTAAGCATCTTTAATGATTGGTTAAGGGCAGTAATCAAAGATATGGCTGGCGTAAACGGGGTGTCAGTTTTATCAATAGCCTTTTTAGCTTTTCTTAAATCAAAATAATACCTGGGAGATTTTGCATTTTCAATTAGTTTCCATGCCTTTGCGCTAATCGATATGAACCCTAAGCCCGGAGGCAACATTAAACCCTTCTGCGAACCGGAAACTACCACATCAGCCGACCAGTCATCGGTCTTTAAATCAATCGCGCCTAAACCGCTTATAGCATCAACTGCTAACACAGCAGTATAATTCTTTACTACTTTACCTATCGCCTCTATATCATTGGTTACGCCCGTCGAAGTTTCGCAAAGCGTGGTAAAGACCGCTTTAATTTTAGGATTTGCTTTTAATTTCTTATCTATTTCCTGGGGGTCAACGGCTTTGCCCCACTCTACATCAATTACTTCAGGGACTACCCCGTAAGCTTTACAAAGCTCTGTCCATCTTTCCCCGAATTTCCCTCCCTGGATAGTAACTGCTACATCGCCTGGTGATAATAAATTTGCTACTGCTGCCTCCATGGCACCTGTGCCTGATGAAGCAAGAATAAAACAATCATTTTTAGTCTGAAAAACATATTTTAAACCCTCTGTTGCCTCTTTTAATACAGCCTGGAATTGCGGGGTACGATGATGGATTATGGGCAATGCCAGCGCTTCCAGTACTTGCGCGGGTAACGGTGTAGGACCTGGCGTCAGCAGATAATTTTTCTTCATAGGGTTTCCTTTCTTATTCTCTTATTCGGTTTTAAAATTTATTTCTTCTTCTGTAAAATTACCTCATCAATCAATCCGTAATCCCTGGACTCGTCAGCCGACATAAAATAATCCCTGTCGGTGTCTTTTTGCACTTTATCCAGAGTCTGTCCCGTATGGTTTGCCAATATTTGGTTGATGCGGTCGCGCATCGTTAAAATCTCTTTGGCATGGCGCGAGATATCTTCTGCAGCGCCCTGAATACCGCCCCAGGGCTGATGTATCATAATCCGTGAATTCGGCAGGGCGTGACGTTTGCCTTTCGTTCCTGCGCATAAAAGCAGCGCACCCATGCTGGATGCCTGTCCCACGCAATATGTCGCCACGTCGCATTTTACAAACTGCATCGTATCATATATCGCAAGCCCCGATGTCACCGAGCCTCCGGGTGAATTAATATAAACGTTTATATCCTTGTTTACATCCTCCATCTGTAAAAATAACATCTGCGCTATAACCAGGTTTGCTACATAATCATCGATAGGGGTGCCGATAAAAATTATACGGTCTTTCAGGAGCCTGGAATAGATATCATATGCCCGCTCATAACCGCGCGATGTCTGCTCAATAACCATAGGAACCAAGGTCTGACATTTAGTACTCATATTCACCTCCGTATAGTCGCTATCTTAGTTTTTTTCACTCGGCCTGCCAATCCGCTTGCCTCAATAAAAACTCCATTACCTGATGCGGCATATGGTCATCGAGTGAGATGTTTTCCTTTTTGGCAATCTCAGCAAAAACCAGATACATCTTAACCTGCCTTTTTGCTTCAGGCTCTAAACTACTAATCAGCTCTTTTTCCTGTTCTTCTATTTTTTGACGAGGAATGCCTTTTAAGCTTAAGTCAATCTTTGTCTGCCTTAATAAATCTTGCAGTTGGCGGCTAACCAGGGATGCGGGGAGTTTAAAATCCACATCTTTAAGCGTATTTTCCATTATTTCCGTTTCAATCCTCTGCCTTTGTTGATTTTCTTTCTGGATAAAAATCTGCCTTTCAACAGCCTTTTCTAATTCGGCCAGGTTAGGATACCCTAACCCGCGAGCAAAATTATCATCCACAGCTTCAATTTTTCTTGATTCTTTGAGGGTGTCGATATTGCGCTTTATTTCATCAGGCGTAACACTAATAGTTTTATACTTTATCTTTTGGCCCTTGTAATTCTTAACGGCAATTTCCGGGGCTATCTCCACCGTAGCCTTAAATGAAAGGCTCGCCCTGTCTAATTTTACCTCGTGAATCTGCGGCAGCTCAATAACATCAAGCCCTTCTTTATCAATTGCCTGATTATAGATATCAGGTATCAATTCTTTCAAAACCTGCTCATGGACGCTGGAGGCGTAATGCTTTTCTAAAATGTCGCGCGGTGCATGCCCCGGCCTGAAACCGGGGACCTTGGCCTCCTGGGAAATTTTCTTAAAGACCTCTTCAAATTTATTCTTTACAATATCGCCGCTTACTTCAATATTGATTTCTCTTTTGGTATTGTCAATCTTCTTTATTTCTGTTTTCATGTTATTGCGTTCCTCCGTAAGTTGTAGCCTTATTTACATCCTGAATTTTTCTCCTAAATATATCTGGCGCGCCTGGGGATTATCAATCAATTCCTGGGCAGTACCGGAAATCAGAATCCTTCCCTCGGCGATTAAATAGGCCCTGTCTGTTATAGAAAGCGTCTCCCTGACATTATGGTCGGTAAGTAAAATCCCTAACCCCTTTTCTTTTAGCTCTTTGATAATTTCCTGGGCTTCGCTCACCACTATCGGGTCAATGCCGGAAAACGGCTCATCCAAAAGCACAAAAGAAGGATTGGTAACGAGGGCACGCGTAATCTCCAGCCGCCTTCTCTCTCCTCCTGATAATGTATATGCCTTATGCCTGGCCAGGTGAGAAATATTTAACTCCTCCAATAACATTTTTAGCCTATGCTCCCTTTCTGTTCTCGATATAGGCTGTGTCTCCAGGATTGAAAGAATATTCTCTTCCACGGTAAGTTTTCTAAATACCGAGGGTTCCTGGGCAAGGTAGCCTATGCCGTAATGGGCACGCCTATGAATGGGTAAATTAGTAATGTCGTTATTATCGAAAATAATTTTACCTCGTTTGGGTGGGATAACCCCGACAATCATGTAGAATGTGGTGGTTTTTCCTGCGCCGTTGGGGCCTAGAAGCCCGACAATCTCCCCGCGCTTTACCAGGATATCTACACCCTTTACTACTTCCTTGCCGTCATAAGATTTAACTAATCCTTTAATTTCCAAGAGATGCATTACCGAACTCCTCTGTAGAATAAATAATCAATTTGGGCCTGCCGCTCAATATAAGTTTTTTATCTTTAGCGCTATAAATCGCCTCTTGGCTATAAGAGGTATTCTCTCCTCTTATAACCTTGACATTTCCCCGGGCAACAATCTTGTCTATTTTGCTACCCATAAATCCCGGCGTCTGGGCGCTTTCTTTCTTTTCTTTTGTAGCGACTCCTCCCCCCGAAGAAAGAAAATAAATATCCATCTTATCACTGTAAATTGTGGAATCTTCTCTCAGCACTTTAACATTATTATTAAAAGTGGCAATATTTTTTTCATAATCTATCTCTAACGGGCCGTCGCATGTAATTACGATTTTTTCCGCTACGCCTGCCTCTCCTTTTTGAGGATCCACAGGATTGATATCTACCTGAACGTCCTTTTTTAATGCTACCTTCTTTAAACTCGGTTCTCCTTTAGCGCCGCGGGCCACTGTGACCATGTTCTCTCTCTTGATATTGACAATGTCATCAGTGGTTACAAGTTGATTTTTTCTATCCCAATCTAAAGAGTCTGTAGTTAATTTTGTGCCCGAAGAGGTGGTAACTACAACGTTTTGCTCTAAATGCACTTTGCCGTCTGTTTTACTGAAATCCCCCCTGTCAGCTGTAAGCTTGATATCCTCCTCTTTCCCATAAAGGTTGCCTACCACATCAGTTAACTTTACTACGTCGATAAAGATATCGGCAGATTTTCCTGCGAGGTCCCAGTTCTTCTTGCCTTTTTCGCCATATCCGGTAAGCGAAAACTCGCTAATTTGCTGGTCTGCTTCCTGTGTCTGGTCTTTTTTTACTGCCGGTTTTTGTTCTTTTGCAGCAAATAAACAGGGGGTGAAGAATGCAATAAAGCCGATGAGCAAAACAAGCCTTTTAAGTATCATAAAATCCTAGAATCTCGCTCCATTTATTTTGTGATTTAAGTATGAGTTCAGCAATCTCGCGGACTGCCCCCCGGCCTCCTTCTCTTAAAGTTATATAGGCTGCTGCAAGTTTTATTTCAACCGCGGCATTAAATACTGCGACGGGAAAGCCCACTCTCTTCATTAAACACAGGTCAACTAAATCATCCCCCATGAAACACACCTCATCAAGGTTAACCTTGTATTTTTTTACTATTTTTTCTAAGGCCGCGGTCTTGGGAGAAATATTCTCAAAAACCTGCTCAACCTGCATATCCAGGGCGCGCGGCCTGATTGCCCGCGAACCTTTGGCGGTAATCAGAATAGTTTTAATCCCCGCCCTTTTTAAGGCATAAACACCCAGGCCGTCATGCACGTCAAAAAATTTCATGTCCCTCCCCTGCGAATCATAGACAATGCGGCCATCGGTAA
>JAQUAH010000071.1 GCA_028687345.1 Candidatus Omnitrophota bacterium
CTGATCAATAGACTCATAAGCACTTATTACGCTGTCAGCAAATCCCTGCTCAAAAGCTAAGCGTTCCACTATCTGGGTATTAAGAGAACCTAAGAATAGGCTAAAAGCTTTTCCGCCACTTCCAAAAGTAACCGTACCTGCGGAGAAAGAACCTAATTGCTGGGAATGTAGAAGCTTGGCAATTTGTTGGGCAGTTAGTTGCTCAGTTAAAACATATCTGGCTGCCTCAGCTTCTACTCTGTCTTGACCCTGGACTGCCGTTAATACTGTTTCTATAGCCTGCCTTGCTGTGGCGGGTTGCTGAAGTTTATTAGCAAGTTCAAATCTCTTTGCCTGAACATTGAAGGTATGAGACCAATCCTTAACATCTGTTACATCAAATACTCTTGTCGCGCCACCCATCTCTACTGTTATTTGTGCATCTTTGGGAAGACCGGCTAATTTCCCTAATAATGTGGGGTCCTGCCTTAAACCATCCCTGGTTTTGCCTGTTAAATCTGAAATATCAGCAGTTGTGTCACCGGAAGTTTTTATTCCTGTAATCCTTGCTCCACCGCATAAAGCCTGCCAGAAACTCTTCCCGTTAGAATATATACCGGCTCCGCCATCAGGAGAAGTTAATTCTTGAGCAATTTCCTGTGCTTGTTGATAAAGGTCCCTTGCTACTAGTGGTGAAAAACCTAATCCTTCTGCAACAGGCGCTATAAAGCTAATAGGTGTTAAAGCCAAACCGATTTGAATAAATTGCTCATTTATCTCTTCAATAGTTCCTTTGATACTCATGTTGGTTATCCAATTTACAAAACCTTTCGCACTTTCTATAATTCCTTGCTTAGAAAAAAGAAGTTCTCTCCAGCCAAGATTATTAGATGAAGGTTTCAAATCTATTCCGAGAGTAGCTTTTATGCCTTCACCGGCTGCTTGAAAACTCTTTCCGAAATTTCCTGCTCTGATGTTACCTAAAACAGGCTCAGCAAAAGGCTGTAACACTGCTAAGGTAACGGCAAAAAAGGCGCTAGACTTATCTAACTTTTGCCAGAACTGGCCTGGCCAATATGGAAATTCACTAAATGACTTTACTTTTGCGCTACCATCTTCATTTACACCAAATAAACCTGTTAAATAAGAACGCTTAGCATAATCCCAAACTGTCTTTGCTCCTTCATATTTTCTCCAATTTGAAGGCGATACAAGTTTACCGTCATCATACACATCTTTATCCTGCCAAAATGCGCCAAAGGTAAACCCTAATAAAGATTTTTCCAGGTGCGTATACGCTGAAGGCATTACGTGTCTTTGAGTTAGGAAAGAGGTCCATTCCAATACACCTTGCAAAGGAGCAATCACAAAAAATAAAGTATAAGCAGAATTACCAAGCGTCAACATGGTTCCTTGCGCTAAATCACCGATAAAAGCGCCTGGTTTACCTGCTATTTTCTCGCTAATTCGATGTATAAGAGAACTTCTAATACGAGTATTATATACATCACTGGCGCCTTCCCTTAACCCTACATCCCATCCTTTTATTTGAGATTCAGGCAATCTTACATAGGCATTCTTAGCAACTCTGATTATTTTCGCTGTGGCTGCTGTAACTGCACCCCAGAAGAGGGCATTAGCCCAATCGCCAGGAAGCGCGCCACTCTTATATTGCACCAGGCCATCCTTGCCAAATACTAAATTATTTTTTTCATCTCTCTCTGGAGCAGCGCCGTCTCTAAAAAGATGCGGGTATGCATCTTTGGAATAATTATTCCAAATGTGCCTGGCTGCTGCCCATAATCCGCTGCTTCCTTCCGGAGGATTAAGATAAACAGAAAATGCAGTAACTCCCGGGTCAAAAATACCTTTCTTTAAACCGTAAACAAGGCTGCCGTAAGAAAGTATGCTCAAAGGCCCGGCAACCGCATTGTATCCTAAGCTAGAAATCCTTCCTTCCCATTTTTCAAGGCCCTCTGGCATTGTATGGTCTCCGGGATTCTTTCTCGCCAGTTCTACTTTTTCTCTGTAGGCAGCGACATTCTTACCCCAATTTGTGTGCGTTGAAAATCCACGCAAGGCCATCAACCCACCTGCTCCCGCGATAACTAAACCGGCATTAGCAAGAATGTCGCCTATTGTGTTCTGGCGCAAACCAGTTTCTGTGCCTAATAAATACATTCCTGCTCCTGCGCCCACTCCGGCTAATCCAATGCTACCGCTGTGCTTTCCGGCGAATGCTGCGGTTTCGCTCAGCGAACCAATTTTTCCCTTGCCATCTGCTACTGGAGTTTCAGTCATAAATGATTTCACTGCCGGTATCCTAGAAAGCCTATTCCCTATGGAGCCTACGCCTCGGAAAATAAAACTAATTCCTGTAGCTCCCATAAGTAATTGGTCTGTTTTATATGCATTTGTACCTATAGACTTAGAAAGAGCATCAAAGCTTAAATCATTATTCATTATTGCCGGTAAGCCGATATTAAACATAGCCAATCCAAATAAAGTCCTGTATGAACCTGCTTCATTAGCTACCCCTGAGAGAAAACCAGCCATTCTTTGAAGGCGCGTGGCTTTTTCTAAATTATCCACTAATCTTAAATTGCCAGCTAAGCCCGGAACACGGCCCCACATACCGCGTAAACCAGCCCTGGCTCCGAATAAGCTGCCTGCCAGGGAAGCTACCTCCACAGGCCTGGCGTTAACCAGTTGGCCTTCGCCTAACTGCTTGGCTGTTTTAGCAAATTCAAGAATGCCATTTATTGTATCAGCAGGGTTAAGTGCTGTTCTAATCAAAATTGCTCCTGTATAGGTGTCAGTAAAGGCTCTGCCAAAAGAAACTAAGAATGCCGGAACAGTCCCAAGTATGGGGGATACGTTGTGCATATAATCATTAAACTTCTTTAATTCATTATAATTAATCGTGTCTATACCCTCTGCCCATTTATTTCCATGACCAAACCAGTTAAGCACATTACCTGTAGTGGCAATAATAGTCCTTCCTGGTTTCAATAAAATCCCTGTTAAGCCGCTTGTAGCGCCGATTTTTTGATAGAGAGGGTTATTCATTTCAAATGCTGCTGTAACTGTAGAGGCTGCCAAGCCAGACAAGCCGGCAATCCTGGATGCGCTTGTGCCCATAGGATATTTAGCATTTCCTCCGGGGAGCAATCTGGAAACATAGCCAACAGTAGAAAGCGCTAAGCTTTCTCCTATGGTCAAAGGCTTACCTGTACTTAAGGTAGAGGACATATGGCCGAATGTTAACCAACCATAAGGCGCTCTGGCTAAAGAGGATATTGCTAACCCGCCTGCCTTCTGAAAACCGGTTAATCCTTCAGCTATCTTAGCGCCTTTATTAGTAACAGTGATTAAATTGTGCGCCTGTCCAAAGGCCTGTGCTTTCTGGGCAATAGCACCTGGCACTAAGAAACTAACGGAGATTGCAGAGTCTTCTTCGGCGGAAAATGGCTTTCCGTATTTATATTGAGCAGCAGCATTGCCACCAAGGACATTTAGCTCACTCCAGAATAATAATGACCTAAATTGCGGCGCCATATTCCAAAAACCGGTTCCAGAAGTAACGGGAATCCCGGTTAACCTGGCTCCCCCATAAATCTCAAGAAAAGTTTTACTGGCTTTGCCGGTGAAACCTAATGCCTTCCAGGCATAACTATCTTGTTGTATAGCCCAATTCTGCGGGTCAAATCTGCCTGTAACTACACCCTCCACCTCATCGCGCGCATCTTCAATTCCATAACCCTTTAATGTAGGATAATATATACCTAATACTAATGATTTGTAAGTAGAGCCTAATAAGCTGGGTATGTATCCCAATATAATTCCTGGAGTAGCACCATAACCTTCAATGCCATCAACCGCAAAAGTATAACGCTCGGGGTCTGCTGTTGCAGCGATTGTTCTTATGGGATTTCTCATAAACGAAGCTAATGTCCAAGAAACAGCTTCTCCATAACCCCCTTCTTTATCTCGCCACCCGCCTTTGATTAAATCATCTTTTTCCTTATAGAACTCTGCCCAACCTTTTCTTGTTTCCTCTATCCAGGCCGGCAATTTATATGCAAAAGTACGAATACCCCGCGGATTGCTTTTTATAAGCTCTACCATTTTCTCCGCACTCTCTGTTGCTCCCCAATTCTCTAAAACCTGCGCTTCTCCATAACGCGCCTGCGGATAAACATGATAAAAAATCCATCTGCCGAAATTTTCATAATGCAAATCCTGGAGTAATTGTTCTGCTTTCTCATAATCCCCGGCTTGGAAAGCTTGCTTAATTTGAACAGTAGTGTTACCAATTCTGGATTCTTCTACCTTTGTCATTTTAGCTTCATAAAGCATTACAAGCCGCATTAAGTACCTGACATCCCATCCTGAATCCTCTCTAAGGCTCCTGTTAAATCCTTGTAAGACCATGGCTTTTACATCAGCTGGCCTGTCTGCAAAAGGACCCTGGCCATTTAACATTGCTTCCATCATCCGTGCATTATGAATAAATCCTTCTCCCAGAATGGCTTTATAATCAGGATTATCCAAAATACCCTTTAGTTTAAGCAGCGCTGTATCTCTCATGCCCTGCTCAACGTCCTTACCTCTAACAAATTGTTTCCAGACCTGGTCTAAAGTTGCCGCTACTTCACATGCCTCAGCTTGTAGTTTGTTTCTCCATTGCAGGGCTTGCTTTTATAATTCATTGCCAGATGGGACAGAGCCGGCAACACTATCAGCTTTATGACTTTCCAGCTCACTGATAAATTTTGCCAATGAATCTATGCGTGCCTTACTTAGTGCTCCCCGTAACGTCACAAAATCTTCATCTTTAGCAATATCGTATCCTTCGGGTAAGTGGCGGGATACAGACGGCTCTTTTGCAACCTGTGCATATCTCTCTAAAGCCTCGGCATGCACTTTCTCTATGGCGTTTCTTAAACCCGAAAAACCGCTCTCTGCATCTTTTTCCAAGTTATAATTAGGGTCTAAAAATTTAGCTATTGCAGGGTCTTGAATTAATTTGCGGTTATTTTCTAAGACCTGATTTCTTGCCTGGTCAATCGCTGCCTGCAAAATTCTAAAATCTTCGTCTTTGGTGATGTCGTAATCCTTGGGCAGGCCTGCTGCAACCACAGGGTCCTGTGCAAGCTTACGGTTATTTTCTAAGACCTGATTTCTTGCCTGGTCAATCGCTGCCTGCAAAATTCTAAAATCTTCGTCTTTGGCAATATCGTAGTCTTGGGGTAAGTAGCTGGCAACCAGAGGGTCTTGCGCAAGCGTACGGTTGTTTTCAATTGCCTCTGAATATTTTTGATTTAATGACTGTACCTGATTTTGCACCTGGGGCAAATCTAATGAAACTTGTTTACCTTCCTCTAAATTCCAAACCCTCCCTTGACTGTCTATTGCCAGTTTACCTTCTCCGGCTACAAATGTTAATTTCTTGCCTTCAAACAACACTTCCTGGCTTTCGGGTTTTCCTTCTTTATTAAAGATTATTGTCCTGGAAAAATCTCCGTTTGTAAAAGTAAATACCCTCTTACCGTCCTCTAAATCTTTAAATTGCTCACGAACACTACTATTTTTATAACTCAATTGCGCATCAGTAACTGACATCTGTCCTTTATCATCAAAGGAAACTGTCCCTGTTTTATTTAACGGCGTAATGGTGACTATATCCCTCTGGCCTTCCTTATCCATTTCTCCTACTAATTTCTGGCCTTCGGGAGTCTTTAATTGGGCATTGTTAAAATTCACAGAAGTTGCGCCTTCTGGAGTTACTCCAACCGAGAATGGTGAATTAAGGGTAAGGGCGAGTTTACCTTGATAATGCGTCCAACCAGTATCTATATCTGTGTAGGCAGATGCATCTGTGGCATCTTCTTTTTTAATCTCTGCCGGTGTCTCGTTTGCATTCTCAGGTTTTTCTGCAGGGACTTTCCAGAAATTACCGGTATAACTTTGCTGATCGTCAATGCCTATAGCTGTGCTGCCTTTAAAGGCATAATATTCTTTTTCGCCTACTTTTATGGTCTTGTTGCTGGCAGATAATCTTTCAGCGATAAATGCAGATAACCCTTTTGCGTCTTCACTATCAACTTTTATATAAAATTTATTGTCTCCCAGCGGGATATATACCTCTCTTATCGGCTGCTCTATCTCTACTTCTTTTCCTTCTGTATCTTTTCCTTTTTGTTTCTGCCAAGTAGTCCTAAGTAATCCTGGAGCGCTTTCTTCAAACTGCCTAAAGTAGGTATTTGCTTCTGTTTTATCGGCCTTTGTAACGCTGCCATCTGCTTTAATCGTTTCTTTATTATAATGATAAGCTACGTTTAAATCATGCTGATCATTGCCTGTATAACCATGCCTTAAGGCAAAGAAATTTACTAATTTTCCTTCTTTATCTTTATCTTCTAAGACTGTCCTCGCGCCTAAGCCCACTAAGAACTTACTATCCTCAAAGAAGACATTGCCCTGATATACTCCGAAGTTATCATTAAGCATAAGTATGCCTTTGCCTGTGCCTAATGGTATTGTGCGGTTTCCTGTTTTGTCAGGCGCCATTATTCCGGCCTTCATCCCTACCGCCGTATTAGCACTGAAACCAGCTGGTAGAGCAATATTGTAGAATGGTTGCAGCAATACAGCATCTCTTAAAACGCTTCCTGTAAGTTGCCGATAGCTCCTCTCCTCTTCGCCTACTTTTATTTTTACATCATCATTGGTTACAGAGGCATCTCTGATAAGCACAGAGTGGGCAAGTGCGATACTTATTTCTTTATTCTCTATAGTGTCAGCAACAGGATTAGCCGCTGAAGCGCCGCCTTCAGAAGATTGCTTGGCAACTAAAACATAATTATATTCCGGGTCAGTGATATTAAAACTTAAAACCAGGCCTGCCTGTGGATGCCAATAGGAAGTTTGAGGATTAGTTACAAAATTACCTACTTTACTACCATTAACACCATAAAAATCCGATACTGTTAAATGAGAAAGCAGGGATTCTCCTTTTGCTAATTCCTTTCCATCTTTAGCGGATAAAGGCCGGTAACTTTGCGCAGGAGCTTCTTTACCATTTCTATCCTTTTCTTTCTTTACGCTACCCTCCCACCAGGCATCTGCTTTGTAGAGTACATCAAAAAATGTCCTGCCATCTGCATTTTTTACAATAGCAAACTCATTGCTGAATACCGGAGCGAATTTACCATCAACTAGAGGAATCCATTGGGTTTTCCCGTCTTTATCTGCATAGGATTTGAAGTCAACTGTTGAGCCTTCTGACCACTTCCTTAAAATACCACCGCCCCAGCCAAAATAAGCGCCGTCTTCTACAATTTTGTAGTTAGTGAGATTAAATATCGTATTGATATTTAAGAGAGGAATTACTGCTCTATCTGTCCTGTGTTCAGCAAAGAAAGGATTATCAAAGGCCTTGCCTTGAGTATCCTTTACAAAACCTATGGAATCACGGCCGGGGATCTTTCCTCTTTCTCCGGGCTGTTCATTATTACCGAGATTATTCATTGCGCTCTCTTTTCCCGCGGGCAACGGTGCAGAGAGCCATGGGAAGGGCATATTTTCTTTGATTATAGGATTGCCATCCTGGTCTATAACATCAACCTTGTATGTTTTAAGCAGTTCTTCTTTCCCTCCGTTTATGACCCCGGGTGTTAATAATGCGGCACCGATCCCAAGTTCTGCGGGTTGTAAATTTATGAAAATATCCTGGTCTAAGAGGCCTTGCTTTCCGGAAAGGCTTGCAAAGGTATAGGCAAGGGAGATAATTGCGTTCTTAATATCATCACCCTGGTGCTTGCCTTCAAGAATATCTTTTGCTTGCGCAATAAGAAGCTTTAAATTCTCATCGCTTATTTTAACCTTTGCTTCTGAAAGCGTTGATTGTATACTCGCTACTAATGCATCCGGATTGAAATCCTTCTGTCCGGCAACCTGGTCTAATAAACCCTGTACTAAATATAATGCCTTTTCATATTTACCCACTATCAACCAGTGATTCCAAACCTGATAATCCTGGTTGAAAAGCGCATTTCTTAACCCTAAGTTTTGTCTATCCAGAACATTAAAATCAGTCAGGGTCTGATTACCGATAATAAATCTTAAGATTTGATTTTCAATAGGATTCTCTACCCAGAATTTTCTCTGCTCTTTTAATCCGTCTTCGCCGACATTATAAAATCCTATATGGAATGATGGGCCCCTGTCTTTTGGTAAAACAAAGAAGAGCGCGCCAGGCCCGATATCATCAACCAGCATATTCCTGCCAAAATGGAAATTATTTTCATCACGAAGCTTTATCTTTTCTTCTTTAACTACATTGCCTTTCTCGTCTTTGGTTTGAAGGGTGGTTAGCTTATCAAACTCAGCAGGAGTCATTACTACTTCTGCAGCATGCTTATCTGACCAGAAATCTTCTACTACAGCAGAATTTAATTCTACCTGTTCTCTTTTCTCTCCGCCTCCGGTAGTAAAAGCTGTTGACCCATCAGCCTGCAAATCCACTGCCCTGCTTAATGCTCTCTTCTCCCAAGAATCCAATACCTTAGACTGTCCATCCTCGCCATAAGGACGAAAGACTTTTAGGCCATCTCCATATACGTGCCATTCTCCGGCAGCATTAGCCACCAAACCAAAATCAGGAATACCTTTTTCTTCCTTTTCTCCGGTTGACTTTGAATCTCCATCTATCTTATCATAGGAAGCTTTAAGAGTCGGGTCTGTTTCCGCTAAAAGATAACGTGCTACTGTGCCCATTGACGGCTCTACT